>NZ_JBRRBO010000013.1:0-111547 GCF_056756175.1 Stenotrophomonas sp. STEN240
CCGCGTCGCGGCCCCCGCGGGCCGGGGGGGGTTTTGTCGGGGCCCCTCCTCGGCGGTGGCGCCCCCGCCACTACATGGTGGGCTTTTGTAGGAGCGGCGTGAGCCGCGAAGCAGGCGATGCTGAAAATGCCTTGTAGAGCCGAGCCATGCTCGGCTGGGGCGTTACCGGTGAAGCTTCTGCCGAGCATGGCTCGGCACTACAGGTGGGGCTTTTGTAGGAGCGGCGTGAGCCGCGAAGCAGGCGATGCTGGATGCCTTGTAGAGCCGAGCCATGCTCGGCTGGGGCGTTACCGGTGAAGCCTCTGCCGAGCATGGCTCGGCACTACAGGTGGAGCGTTTGCCGCGCATGGCTCGGCACTACCGGGTTGCGGCGGCTGCCGTTTGCGCGCTTACAGCAGGCCGTCGCGCTTTACCGCCAGATAGCGTTCAACCAGGGCCGCTGGCAGCTCTTCGGCGGTTACGTCCAGCACCATTACCCGATGGCTGCGCAGTGCTTCATGCGCGTCGCTGCGTTGTTGCAGGTAGCCGGCGATGGCGCCGGCCTGGATGGCATCCGGCAGGGTCTCCACTTCGCGCGTCAGTGCCTGATCCAGCTCGCGCTCGCGCAGGCTGGCCACGCAGACGAGATGCCGCTTCTGCAGCAGGCGCACGGCGGCCAGCAGGTCCTCGATATCTTCATCGCGAACATTGGTGACCAGCATCACCAGGCTGCGCCGTGATTGACGCAACGACAGCTCGGTGGCGGCGGCCAGGTAGTCGGTGGCAACCGGTTTGGGTTGCAGGTCGTAGCTGGCCCGCAGCAGGCTGTCGATCGCGCCCATGCCGCGTTTTGGCGCTACCCAGCGGCTGTCACCGCCGCTGGCGAACAGGCCGACGCCATCCCCCTGGCGCAGTGCCAGATACGACACCACCAGCGCGGCATTGAGCACGTGGTCGAAGTGCGACAGACCGCCTTCGTCGGCCATCATCCGCCGGCCGGTGTCGATCATCATCACCAGCTGCTGGTTCTTTTCGTCCTGGTACTCACGCGAGATCAACTTGCGCGCACGCGAGGTGGCCTTCCAGTCGATCTGACGCAGACTGTCGCCCACGCGGTATTCGCGCATCTGGTGAAAGTCGGTGCCTTCACCACGGCGGCGCTTGAGGTGTGCGCCCACCAGCCGCGAGGCCATCTCCGCACTGAGCAGGGCGAAGCGGGTCAGTGGGGCGAAATTGGGATAGACGCGCACGGTTTGCGGCGTGCCGACAGTGCGCTGCTGCCACCACAGCCGCAGCGGCGAATGCAGGCGCAGCTGCACGCCGTCAAACGCGAAGGTGCCGCGGTTGGCCGGGGTGAAGCGGTAACTGAAACGGGTTTCGCTTGCCTTGCCAAGTTTCAGGCGACGCGGCAGGCCGTCGCTGTTCCAGCCGTCAGGCAACAGGTCGAAAACATCGACGCGCTGTTTGCCGTAGGAATCCAGTTGCAGCCAGGTTTCGCGCTCGACGCCCAAAGCGAGCGAGTCGGGCAGTTCGCGTCGTACCTGCGGGCTTGGCTTGCGCCAGAGCAGCAGGATGTCGACCAGCGCGAGCAGGGCGATCGCCGCCCCGGTGAGGGTCCATGTCTGTATGGGCAGGTAGTGCAGGGCGACTGGCACGCCCAGCAGGCTCCACAGCATCAGCAGGGTGATCAGTAGGGGGGCGGGTCTCACTGGGTGGCCCTGGTTTTCGGGTGTGTTGGGGGTGAAGCAACTGCAGCAAGAACAAAAGCACCCCTCCCCAACCCTCCCCTCCGTGCTGCGCACGCAAGGGAGGGGGCAGGAGCAGAAGCACCTCTCTCCAGCCCTCCCATCCGCGCTATGCGCGCAAGGGAGGGGGCTGAGGCAAGGGCTTCGTTTGGCATGCTGGCGCTTGTTGCCGCGTTGCTCACTTGCGCGGCGCCTCCACCTTGGCGAGCAGGGCGGTGAGGGCGTCGTCGGCGGATTGGCCTTCGATCTGCAGTTCCGGCGCCAATGCGATGCGGTGACGCAGGGCCGGCTTGGCGATCTCTCGCACGTCGTCCGGGGTGACGAAGTCGCGGCCGGACAGCACGGCCTGGGCGCGTGCCGCGCGTACCAGTGCGATGCTGCCGCGCGGCCCTGCACCCAGGGCGATGCCCGGCCATTTGCGGGTGGCGGCGACAATGCGCACGGCGTAATCAATCACCTGCGGGTCCACGGTGATCGCCGCCACGGCCTTCTGCAGTTCCACCACGTCGGCGCCGCTGAGTACGCGCGGCACCTGGCTGAGATTGAAGTCGCTGGCGGTGCGGCCGGTGGTGATGGCCTGCACCATCTGCTTTTCGTCTTCCAGCTGCGGGTAGTCGATCAATACCTTCAGCAGGAAGCGGTCCAGCTGCGCTTCCGGCAGCGGGTAAGTGCCTTCCTGCTCCACCGGGTTCTGCGTGGCCATGGTCAGGAATGGCGGGGTCAGCTGGAAACCCTTGCCTTCGATGGTGACCTGGCCTTCCTGCATCACTTCCAGCAACGCGGACTGGGTCTTGGCCGGGGCGCGGTTGATTTCGTCGGCCAGCAGCAGGTTGGTGAACACCGGGCCACGGCGGATCTTGAAGCTCTCGGTCTTGGGGTCGTAGACGGCATGGCCGCTGACATCGCTGGGCATCAGGTCCGGGGTGAACTGCACGCGTGCGTAGTCCAGCTCCAGTGCCTGCGCCAGGGCGCGTACCAGCAGGGTCTTGCCGAGGCCCGGCACGCCTTCGATCAGCACGTGGCCGCCGGCCAACAGCGCGATCAGGATCTGGTCGAGCACGTCGGCCTGGCCGATGAACGCGTGGCCGACCGCACTGCGGATGCGTTCAACACGTTCGATCAGGGCGGCGCTGCTCGGACTGGGTGCAGGCGCAGGTGCGGGTGCATCGCCGGGGAGGGCAGGTGGAGTGAACGTGTCGGTCATAGCTGGTTTCTCATCTGGATGAGCAAGCGGATGCGTTCGCGCAGGGCGACATCGTCCTGCGAGGGGGGAATCTGCAGCGCGGTCTGCACGCGGCTGATGGGCCATTGCAGGTGGTCGGCAATGGCCTGGGCCTGGGCATCGCCGGTCAAGGCGGCCGCCACCGGCGCGCGCCGGCGCAGGCGGGCCAGGAACGCCTGGCGTACCGCGTCATACAGCAGGGGCGATTTGCCATAGCGGTGCAGGTGCTCGCCGCTGGCGCGTACGTGTTCCAGCAGCGAGCGGCGGTCTTCGCGCGGCGAGGGCAGCAGCGCACCGAATCGCTGGCAGCGCATCCACAGCCAGGCCAGCAGGGCCAGCAGCAACGGCACCCATACCGGCCAGCCGCGTTGGAACAGCGTCTTCCACAGCGACGGCATCTCCATCGCGTAGATCAGATGGGTGGTGCCCTTGCCGTAATTGGGGGCCAGCAGCAGGCGGGTGAGATCGCGGTGGGCGATGTCGCGCAGGCCGGGCTCGTGCTCGCCGTTGCCGTTCAGCAGGAAGTCCATGCTGCCCAGCACGTCCACCCGGCCCAGGCCGTAACGCAGGCGGGCATAGGCCAGCGTGTCATCGCCGCCAGCATCGGCCCAGCGGCGTTCGGCGCGAGCTTTGCCGGTAAGCGTGAAGCGACTGCCGCTGCAGAATTCATCGTGCGACGGCTGGCCTTCCACCTGCCAGATCTGGCAGCGTGCCGCCGCATCGGATGTCACCACGCCCAGGCGTTCGAGCAGGCCCTGCTCATTGCCGTCCAGGTCTTCATCCGCGTCGGGGGCGCGCAGCAGCAGGTGGCCGCCAAACTGCACCCAGTCCAGCAGGCCTTCCACCTGCGCCGGGGTGAGCTGGCGCGGGTCGTCCAGCAACAGCACGGTGTCGCCGGGCTGCAGCTGCATGGCAGGCAGATCGAGCTGGCGCCGGCTCTCGGCCTTGCTGCCGTCGCGGATCAGGGTTTCGCGCAGGGCATACAGTGCGTTGTAGGTCGGTTCGCCATACGCGGGCAGGGTGATTTCCTCGCTGCCTTTCTCGAAGCTGCGCAGGAACCACATGGCGATCAAGCCGACCAGCATCAACAGCACCACGCCGATCACGGTATTGCGTACGGGCGCACTCATGCCGGCCACCCGTACTGCCGATGCAGTTCGCCAATCAGCGCATTGAACTCATCCTCGCTGGGCAAGCGGCCGGCGTAGGCGGCGTACTGCCAGGTGCGGACCATGCGTGCGAACAGGTTGCGGTCCGCTTCCTGCGGCATCTTGCGCGCTGCGCGCAGGCACTGCGCTTCGGTGGCGCCGGGCGGCAGCACCACGTTGCCGCGCTGGATCAGCACTTCTACCGAGGCCCGGTACAGCAGGGCCAGGGCGTGGCGCGGCTTGCCTTCGTGCCACAGCCGGCGCGCGCTGCCGAGGATGTCCGGCGGCAGCACTTCGGGCAGCTGCAGGGCTTCCTGGATGGCGGGCGCCTGTACAACGCGGCGGCTGCGGCCACTGCCGCGCAGCCACGGCAGCCACCAGCGGGCGGTCAGCGCGAGCACCACCAGCAGCACGCCCAGCAGGATCCACAGGATGCTTTCGCCGATCAGCGCCACGGCCTTGGCGATGGCGCCGAGGATCGGGCCGGGATCGGGCTTGTCGCTTTCTTCCTTGGTCTCGGTGATCTTGTCCGATGCCTTCTTCACCCAGCGGCTGACGTTGCGCTTGGCACCCAGCTGCGGGTCTTCATAGGCGCGCGCGGCGGCCTGGCGGAAGCCGCTGGTGTCGACAGGCGCGGGGCCGAACAATTGTTGCGGGGTGGTTGCAGCAGATGTTGCTGCATCTTCGGGCGCGACATCCTTGTGGTTGCCGTGGCTGTTGATGCGGGGGGGCTCGGTGCTGTCCTGCGCGCGCGCCTGCAACGACGGCAACGCAAACACGGCCAGCAGCAGTACCAGCATCGGCGCCAACCCGGCCAGACGCTCGCGCAGCCGGCGGAAGGCGATTTCCACATCCCAGGCTTCCAGCTGGGTACGACGGTTGAGGTACAGGCCAAACCCGGCGCCGCTGTAGAACGGGCCGATCAGGGTCATGGCCAGCCACGCCAGCAGGTTGAAACCTATCCACGCCCAGGCCGGGGTGTCTTCGCCGATCAGTTCCCAGGTGGCGCGCAGCGATTCGGACAGCAGTTCCACCGGCACGAACATGAAGACCAGGGCGACACCGGCAAGCTGCAGCATCGTCTCGAAATGCCAACATACCCAGGTGAGCAGCGTGGCATGCCCGTAACTGGCACCGCCAAGCGCATGCCGGCGCGCGCGCCGCTGCGCGGCATCGCCACCTTCCAGCAGGTCGACCGGCATCAGCAGCGAACGCGCCGGGCTGAGCCGTCGCCAGCCCAGATAGGCGCCCACGCCGCGCCAGCCCCAGTTCCACTGCGCGCGCAGGGTCTGCGCGGTGCTGGGTTCGGCACCAAAGGCGCCGCGCGATATCACGTACAGCGGGATGCGCTCGAACGCGGGCTTGAGCCACCACAGGATCAGGCTGGACAGCCAGAAGCTGTCCAGCCACCAGCCGAGCAGGTTGAGCAGGGCGAATACCGGCAAGGTCAGCAGCAGCCATGGCTTCCAGATGGCCGCCGCATGCCGGCGCACCAGCGCGGTGCCCAGTTCCATGGCTTCCCACTGCGAACGCGCACGCAGGACCACATCGAGTTGGTCAATCCGCATGACCACCCCCGCGTCCGCCGCGCCACAGCCACAGCAGCACCACCGTCCACAGCACTGCCGACACGCTCAGCTTGCCCCACATCGGCACCCAGGCGATGGACGACCAGAACGCTTCGATGAAGGCGGCCACCAGCAGCATGAAGGCCACGCCCAGGCACAGCCGCGCGCCAATCACGCCGCCTTCGATCAATGCATCGATGCGCCGCTTGCGGCCCGGTGCCAGCAGTCGCAGGCCGAGCTGCAGGCCGGCGCCACCGGCAATGACGATGGCGGTCAGTTCGAACGGTGCATGGCCCACCACGAAGCGCCAGAACGGGTCGCCCGAGCCAATCTGCTGTAGATGGCCGGCGACCGCGCCGATGGTGACGCCGTTGAACAGCAGCACCAGGATGGTGCCGATGCCAGCCAGCAGACCACTGGCGAAGGTGCGCAGGCCGATGCTGATGTTGTTCATGATGTAGTGGCCGAACATCGCCCAGTCGGTGCCGCTGTCGCGGCCCAGGTGGTCGGCGGCCGGGTCGTACATCTTTTCCATCTGTGCGAGCTGGCGTGGATCCATCAGCATGTGGATCAGGTCGGGCTTGTATTGCAGCAGGACGAAAATGCCCAGCAGCGGAATGACGAACAATGCGCAGGCCACCCACATCGCCCCGGCCTGGCTGCGCACGGTGCTGGGGAAGTCGGCGAACAGGAATTCAACCGCGCGCTGCCAGCGTGGTGCCGGCGTGCGGTACAGCAGGTTGTGGCCGCGCTGCATCAGCTGCTGCAACCGTTCCACCAGCTGCGGGCTGTAGCCGCGGCGGCGCGCCAATGCCAGCTGCTGGCAGAGGCGGCGATAGCGCTGCGGGATGGTTTCATCGCCCAGCAGGTCGGGTTGCGGCGTGTGGCGCTGCTTGCGCGAATGCTCACCACGGCGTTGCAGCCAGTCCTCGAACTGCTGCCATTCGTGCTGGTAGCGGGTGACGAACTGCTCCTGTCTCATCGCCGCCCCAGCAGCCAGTTGGCCATCGCATACAGGCGCAGCACACCGGTCTGGCCGCGCTCCTGGCTGAGCCCGCTGACGATGTCGGCCAGTTCGCGTTGGCGCCCTGGCGACAAGGCCGGCGCACGTTCGGCGAAGGCGACCAGCGCTGCCTGTTCGCCGGGCTGCAGCGGCAGCGGCGGTGCCAGCACGGTTTCGATGCGCGCCGGTGCGGCGGCCGGACGCGGCGCGGTATGGATGACCAGCGAACCGGCGACCAGATCGCCCAGGCGGCGGCCGTGGGCATCAAACAGGCAGGTCACCAGGCCCAGCGCATAGCCAAAGGGCAGCGCATCGACGGTACGCAGCAGGTTGCGCACGATGGCCGGCATCCAGCCCAGTGGGGCGCCATCGCGTGCCACCACGCGCAGGCCCATGACTTTCTTGCCCAGCGTGCGGCCGAACCACACTTCCAGCACGATCGGGTAGGCCCAGAACATCAGGAACATCAGCCCCAGGTAGAGGCCCTGGCCGAAATCGCCCAGCGCCACCAGCAGCGGGCTCATCACCGCGAGCACGCCGAAGCGCACGCACAGGTCGATCAGCCAGGCCAGGGCACGCGGCACCGGACCGGCGGCAGGCAGCTGCAAGGGCACGCCTTCGGGGGTGATGACTTCGCGATAGGTGTCCAGCATCGGCCGCGCTGCGCTCATTGCAATGAATCCAGCACGAGGTGCTGGCGCTGCTTGCGGCGGATGGAAGCCCGGAGTCCGGCCCGGACGGATGCCTGTGGCATTCGTGTCTCTGCTACGTCCTTATCAGAGTGCTGACTGTAGCTGGCGGCAGCGCGAAAACCCAGCCCGCCGCGGTGATCGGCGGGCCGGCTGAGACAGATTTCAGCGAACGGTGCGGTTGTCGTCGCCACGTACGAACAGCTTCTTGATGGCACCGCCGAGGAACAGCAGGCCGATCAACAGCAGTTTCCAGAACTTGGCCAGCAGCAGGCCGAGCTTGGCAAACAGGCCGGCTTTTGCAGCCAGGCCGCCGCCAATCAGCGACGCCACACCATAGGCGGCCACCTTGTCGGTGCTGGGGTTGTGGTCGGCGTAACGTGCGCCCTGGTCGAACTCGGCCATCGGCAGCAGCTTGTCCATGCCCTCGCGCACCAGCGCCAGTTCGGACATGCCTGAAACCGCATTCAAGCTCAGGTAACCATGCCGTCCCAGCACGCGGATGTCGTAGTTGAGGGTGTGGTCGGGCTGGTTGTTGAAGGCCAGCTCGCGCGCCCAATAGAGTTTCTTGCTGCCGGCCTCATAGCGCGGCGGCACCGCCCAGCCCACCAGATCGAGCGTGCCGTAGCCGGCTTTCTCGCGTTCCGGGTTGCTCTCGCGGGTGTCGGTCTGCATGGTCGTGAGCAGATCGTCATAGTCGATCTTGCTTGCATCTTCGTCGGACACGTAGCCATCGTCGGACCAGGTGACCACCACCGCCCAGCTTTCCGGCTCGGTCAGGCCCGGGCTGCGCGGCACGATCAAACCCAACACGCTGTCATCGGGCGGGTTGCCCCACATGTCTTCCAGCACCCGCCGCGCATCGGCCTTGTCCAGGAAGCGGAAATCGCCATCCAGATTGAAATGGGCCCGCGCTTCGGGCACCTCGATCTGCCCGCTGCGGAACTGCAGCGATTGCTCGAACTGCTCCGCGCTCATGCCCGGTTCTTCCTGGGCGGAGGCGGCAAAGGAAACCACACACAGCAGTGCAACAGCCGCCAACAGGCGCTGCGCCACGATTCGCATCGACTTCATGTCAAACCCTCGAAGGCGTCCCCACGCCCAGGCCGGCAGTGTGCACTGACGGGCTGGGCGTCGACAATGGTTGCCGGCTCAGCCGTGCATGCCGCGGTACTGGTCCTTGACCCGCACGTAGTGATCGGCCGAATAACGCAGGCCTTCGATGTCTTTTTCGCTGAGCTGGCGCATCAAGCGGGCCGGATTGCCGGCCCATAGCTCGCCACTGCGCACCACCTTGCCCGGCCCCACCACCGCGCCGGCGGCAATGAAGGCGTTGGCTTCGATCACCGCGCCATCAAGGATGCAGGCACCCATGCCGATCAGGCAGTAATCACCGATGCTGCAGGCGTGGATGATGCAGCCATGGCCGACGGTGACGCCTTCGCCGATCAGCGTCGGGTAGCCGCCCTTGTTGTAGGGGCTGTCGTGGCTGACATGGATGATGGTGCCGTCCTGCACATTGGTACGCGCGCCGATGCGCACATGGTTCACATCGCCACGGATCACCGTACCCGGCCACACCGACGCATCATCGCCAATCTGCACATCACCGATGATGGTGCAGGCCTCGTCGATATAGACGCGCTCACCGAGGGTGGGGGTTTTGTCGAGGAAGGGGCGTAGTGCGGGCATGGTGCGGCTCAGATTCGGCAAGAAGCGTTGCTGTGCATGATAGCGCGGGGACTATGTACAGCCATGACCGCAGGTACGCATGCGCCTATGGCAATTGTCTGAAAATCATCTTCGATGCGGCTGCATTGATGTGGGGTCGGCGTAGCGCGGTTGAGGTTGGGATGTTCGCGAAAGGCACCCCTCCCCAACCCTCCCCTGCGCTTCGCGCAAGGGAGGGGGCAAGAGCGGCATTGCAGCGAACTGAAGGGGCGCATGAACAGCCCCCTCCCTTGCGCCGAAGGCGGAGGGGAGGGTTGGGGAGGGGTAGCTTTAAGCTTCAGCAACCAGCAACCAGCAACCAGCAACCAAAAGCCAAAAACCAAACTAAAAACTAAAAACTCAAGCCACCTTGCCGCGACGCGCCCGCTCCAGATGCACCAGCAGCAGCGAGATCGCTGCCGGCGTCATGCCCGGAATGCGCTGTGCCTGACCAATCGTCTGCGGGCGCACACGCTCCAGCTTCTGCAATGCTTCGGCTGACAAACCACGCACCGAACCAAAGTCGAAGCCTTCGACAATCGCCGTGTTCTCGTGCCGCTGCTGGCGCTCGATCTCGTCGCGCTGACGGTCCAGGTAACCGGCGTACTTGACGCTGATTTCCACCTGCTCGGCGACGCGTGCATCTTCAACGCCGGGGCCGAGTGAGGGCACCTGCATCAACTTGGTGTAGTCCAGTTCCGGGCGCTTGATCAGATCCAGCACATTGGTTTCGCGGCTGACCGCAACGCCGGTGGCGTCGGCTACTTCGCGGCCCAGCGCATTGCCCGGGGTTGCCCAGATGCCGCGCAGGCGTGCGCTTTCGCTGGCGACGGCGGCCTGCTTGGTTTCAAACGCGGACCAGCGACGGTCGTCGACCAGGCCGAGTTCGCGGCCGGTCGGAGTCAGGCGGGTGTCGGCATTGTCTTCGCGCAGCTGCAGCCGGTATTCGGCGCGGCTGGTGAACATGCGGTAGGGCTCGGTGGTGCCGTGGGTGATCAGGTCGTCGACCAGCACACCGATGTAGGCCTCGTCGCGGCGCGGGCACCAACCGTCCTTGCCCTGCACGAACAGCGCGGCATTGATGCCGGCCAGCAAACCCTGCGCGCCGGCTTCTTCATAACCGGTGGTGCCGTTGATCTGGCCGGCGAAGAACAGGCCGTTGACCTGGCGGGTCTCCAGCGTGTTCTTCAAGCCGCGCGGGTCGAAGAAGTCGTACTCGATGGCATAGCCAGGGCGGGTGATATGCGCCTGCTCGAAACCACGGATGCTGCGCACAAGGTCCAGCTGCACGTCGAACGGCAGCGAGGTGGAAATGCCATTGGGGTAGATCTCCACCACGTCCAGGCCTTCCGGCTCGACGAAGATCTGGTGGCTGTTCTTCTCGGCAAAACGCACCACCTTGTCTTCGATCGACGGGCAGTAACGCGGGCCGATGCCTTCGATCTGGCCGCTGTACAGCGGCGAGCGGTGCAGGGCGCCACGGATGATGTCGTGGGTGCGCTCGCTGGTGTGGGTGATCCAGCAGCTCACCTGCTGCGGGTGCTCGCTGACATCGCCCAGATAGGACATGACCGGCAGCGGATCGTCGCCGGGCTGCTCGTCCATCACGCTGTAATCCAGCGAGCGGCCGTCGATGCGTGGCGGCGTGCCGGTCTTCAAGCGGTCGATGACGAACGGGCGCTCGCGCAGGCGTGCGGCCAGCCTGGTTGCCGGCGGGTCGCCCATGCGGCCGGCGGTGTATTGGGTTTCGCCGATGTGGATCTTGCCGGCCAGGAAGGTGCCGGCGGTCAGCACCACTGCGGGAGCGTGGAAGCTCAGCCCGGTCTGCGTGATGGCGCCACGTACGGCGTCGCCTTCAATGATCAGGTCGTCCACGGCTGCCTGGAAGACAGTCAGGTTGGGCTGCGCCTCGACGATGCCGCGGATCGCCATGCGGTAAAGGTTGCGGTCGGCCTGGCAGCGGGTGGCGCGCACGGCCGGGCCCTTGGAGGCGTTGAGCGTGCGCCATTGGATGCCGGCGCGGTCGGCGGCGTGCGCCATGGCCCCGCCGAGGGCATCTATCTCCTTGACCAGGTGGCCCTTGCCGATGCCGCCGATGGCCGGGTTGCAGCTCATCGCACCGACGGTTTCGACGTTGTGGGTCAGCAGCAGGGTGCGGGCACCACCGCGCGCTGCGGCCAGGGCCGCTTCGGTACCAGCGTGGCCGCCGCCAATGACGATGACGTCGTAACGGTAGAAGGAATCGCTCATGGGCGTGAGATCGGTAAGGAAAGTGTGAAGTCGGTCGACGGGGTAAGCCCACGGTTCGACGGCGTGTCTGGCGATTTTACTGCCAAGGGCAATCAGGTATGCATCCACCCTAAAGTTGGCACGCAACCTGCAGTTAATACATTGCACCCAACGTGGCATGCGACATAGGCGCAATAAGGTCGGAATTGGAACAGGGGCCGACCGAAGCGTACGTTGGGGTAGCAGGGGGCCGGTAGTCGGGGGACTACCGGCCTTGCAATCCAGCAAGGCCCGCCTTGGCGGGAAAGCGTTAAAAGACAAAGCCCCGGCCTAGGCCGGGGCTTTGTCTTTTTAGGCGCCGATGTCCGACAGGGCCGGAACAGGGGGGATCCAGATTTCCTGACGGACATCGACATTGAACTGTCTGGGTGAGGCCGGTTTAGGTCACTATGCGACGCTGCCGGTCACCCGTGGAGCCAAGGATGCCTGCATTTTCACCAAATGCAACCTTTTTATCGCTCCCGGATCCGGATGCCGGTCGGCTGCCGGGTTTGTGACGGCTGTCGGGCCGGTGCAGGCCTTGCCTGAATAGCCGGACGCTCCGCTGCCGCCTGGGGCCGCTGCATGGCCGGCTGCATGGGTTGGGCCCGCTGCATCGGCTGGGTGTTGGCACGCGGCTGCGGGCGGCGCAGGTTGTCCAGGTTGCGCCACGGCGACTTGTTGCCACCGCCATTCACCGGTGGCGGCCGCGGTGGACGCCCTTCGTTGCCGCCATTGCCGTTGCCCGGTGGACGCGGGCGGTTGCCGCCATGGTTGTGATCACCATCGCCGCCGGGGTGCGGGCGGTTGCCGTTGCCATGGCCCGGTGGGCGCTGGCCATTGCCGTGATACGGCGGGCGCGGGCGGTTGTAGTTGGGCCGATAGACCGGGTAGCCATAGCTGCCGTAGCCGTAATAACCGCTGCCATAGCCATAGCCATCGTAGCCATAGCCGCTGTTCGGGTAGCCATAGGGATAGCTGTACTGCACCGAGGGGGAGCCGTGGTAATAGCCGCCCGAACCGCCGCCGACATAGTCATAGGTGGCACAGCCGGACAGGCCCAGCAGCAGGCCGGTGGAAATAATCAGGCGCTTGATCATGAGTGTCCCCCCCAATGGGAATGGCATCCAGCTTCGGGCCACGGCGTTGAATCGGCCCTTAATTCGCATCTACGAGGCTGAACATACAACGTGTGCGCAGATGAGATGGTCGCGGGGCCGGGGGCTGGGCTAACCTTTCACCATGAATGAACTCCCTTTGCCCGGATTTGCCGAGGTACTGGCAGCAGCAGCGCGGATTGCCCCCCATGCGACCGTCACGCCGGTGCTGCGCTCGCGCGCGCTGGATGCAGTGGCCGGCGCCAGTCTGCACTTCAAGGCCGAACACCTGCAGCGCAGCGGCGCATTCAAGTTCCGCGGCGCCTGCAATGCGGTATGGGCACTGGATGTGGAACACGCGCGGCATGGCGTGGTGACGCATTCCTCCGGCAATCACGGGGCTGCGCTGGCATTGGCCGCGCGCTCGCGGGGTATTCCCTGTCATGTTGTTGTGCCGGAAGGCGCGGTGGCCGCCAAGCTGGCCAATATCGAACGCAACCAGGCCACGCTGTGGCGTTGCGCGCCCACCCAGGCCGCGCGCGAGGCCGAATGCCTGCGCGTGCAACGTGAAACCGGTGCCACGCTGGTCCATCCCTATACCGATGCGCGGGTAATCGCTGGCCAAGGCACGGCGACGCTGGAGCTGATCCGGCAGGCCGCGGTGCAGCTGGACGTGCTGGTGGTGCCGGTGGGCGGCGGCGGTCTGGCAGCCGGCAGCCTGTTGGCGATGCAGCAGTTGTTGCCGCATTGCGAGCTGGTGCTGGCCGAACCGGCCGGTGCTGCCGATACCGCGCGCTCGCTGGCAGCCGGCGAACGGCTGATCGATTTTGTGCCGGACACCCTCTGCGATGGCCTGCGTGGCGCGCTGGGCGCCCCGAATTTCGCGTTGCTGCGTGATGCGGCGCAGGTGATCAGTGTCGAGGACGCCGATACCGTGGCGGCGATGCGCCTGATCTGGCAGGTGATGAAGCAGACCGTGGAGCCGTCGTCGGCAATCACCCTGGCGGCAGTGCTGGCGCAGCCGCAGCGCTTTGCGGGGCGCACGGTCGGCCTGGTGCTGTCCGGCGGCAATGTCGATCTGGATGCCTTGCCATGGGGGCAGGCATGAAGGCAGCTGCTGGGCGCACTGGGCTGCTGGGCTGGGTGTGGCGCTTGTGTGCATTGCTGTTGTTGTGGCTGTTGGGTGTGGCGGCATGGATCATCTGGGTAGGTGACCGTGACCAGGCCGCGCCGGCGGACGCCATCATCGTGCTCGGTGCTGCGGCGTATGACGCCAAGCCTTCGCCAGTGTTTGAAGAACGCATCCGCCATGGTCTGGATCTGTACCAGCAGGGCTATGCGCCCAAGCTGATTTTCACCGGTGGTTTCGGCGGTGCAGGCGCGCGGTTTTCCGAGTCGCAGGTGGCGCGTCGCTATGCGTTGAAGCAGAAGATTCCGGGCAAGGACATCCTGATCGAAACGCGTTCGCGCACCACCCGGCAGAATCTGGTCGAAGCCAAGCAGGTGATGGCCAGGCACGACATGCACAAGGTGATCGTGGTCAGCGACCCGCTGCACATGGCGCGCGCGCTGCGTTTATCGAAGGAGTTGGGGATTGATGCATTGGCATCGTCAACGCCGAGTACGCGGTTCCGCAGCTTTCACACCAGCTGGCGGTTTCTGCTGCAGGAAGTGTATTTCTTCCACCGCGACCTGTTTGTAAAAGGGGCTTGAGCGGCTGGGCATCCGCTCCTTTGTTTGTGGGAGCGGCGTAAGCCGCGAAGCTGGCGCACTGTCCGCTGGATTGTCTGCAAGGCCCCTGCCGAGCATGGCTCGGCACTACTCGAACGCCCTTGCGCCAGCGCAAGGGCCGGGGCGCGGAGCGGGGGTTGGGGTGAGGGCAGTTTTCGCTGGTAAAGCCCCTGCCGAGCATGGCTCGGCACTACCGTTTTAGCCCCTCTCCCGCTTGCGGGAGAGGGGTTGGGGTGTGGGCAGCTTTTCGCTGGTAAAGCCCTGCCGAGCATGGCTCGGCACTACGGAGCAGCGCCTGCTCCTGTCCCTAATCCCTATTCCTGCGTCTTGCGCCGAATCGGAATCGCCGACAACGGCACGCTCGCCACGTCATGCCCCTGCTCACGGATCGGCGCGCCCGGTGCCGGTGCCCAGGCATGCGCGTACACAACTTCCCAGCTACTCGGCAGCTTGCCGTCGGCGCGGCGCAGTGGCTCGTAGGCATCGCGTGCGGCAGCAAAACGGCTGCGGCCGGTCAGGGTGTGGCGACGGTTGTGCATGGCGTTGGTGGCGCCAATCGCCTTGAGCTCGCGCATCAGCGTTGGCAGGTCGTCATAGGTCAGGGTGAACATATCGCGGTCCAGCACCGGATCGCGGAAGCCGGCCATCATCAAGGCGTCGCCGAACTGGGCGATCTGCACGAAGTGGCTTACATGCGAGGTGTCGTCGGCCTGGGCGAATGCCTGGCGCAGTTCCACCAGCGTGTCGTGGGCGAAAGTGGAACAGACCAGCAAGCCATTGGGCTTGAGCACGCGGCGGAAGCCGGCAAATACCGCCGGCAGGTCTTCCACCCATTGCAGGCATAGGTTGCTGTAGATCACGTCCACGCTGTTGTCGGCCAGCGGCAGGGCGCGGGCATCGGCGCAGATGCGCGAGAACGGGCGCCACCAGCCAGCCTGCTTCCTGGCTTCGGCCAGCATCGGCAGGGCCAGGTCCAGCGCGATCACCTGCGCCTTGGGCCAGCGCTTCTTCATTGCCGCAGTGGCATGGGCCGGGCCGCTGCCCACGTCCAGCACCACCTGCGGTTGCCGGTCTTCCAGGTAGTCCAGCGATTCCAGCAGCCGCTTGGCTACTTCCTGCTGCAGCACGGCGGCGGCGCGGTAGCTGCTGGCGGCGCGCGAGAAGGCGCGGCGGACGTGTTTGGGGTCAAACAAAGAAGACATGGCAGTAATTCGGAATTCGGGTTGGGAACGGCGGTGCTTTCAGCGTGGCTGGAACATGATCGGCCAGGCTGCAGCAATGGCTGCGTAACCGCTCACGCGCAGCCAGCAACAAACTGTTGCAGCAGCCCGGCGACGTGGTCGGCATGGCCAAGGAAGGGGGCGTGGCCGCCACCGTCGATGGTATGTGCGGCATGCAGGCCCGGCGGAGCCAATGCCGCAGCCTGGTGCATGGCCTTGGGTGGCACCAGCCGGTCGCGCTGGCCGCCTATCCACAGGCCGGGTTTGTGCAGGCTGGGCAGGCTGCCGCGCAGGTCGCTGCGCTCCAGCAAGGCCAGGCCTTCGTGCAGGGCGCGTGGTGCCGGCTCACCGCGCTCGACCAGCGCATCGCGCAGGGTGCGCAGTTCGCTGCGGGCGTGTTGGGAGCCCATCACGTCCAGCGCGAGGAAGCGCTCCAGCGTGCCGCGATAGTCCTGCTCCAGATCACGCCCGAACTGCTCGAACACCACCGGCTCCACCGCGTCGGGCCAATCGGCATCGCGGACGAACCGTGGCGTCGCCGCCAGCATCGCCAGGCCGCGCACCTGCGGCAGCGTGGCGGCGCCATGCAGGGCGACCAGCCCGCCCAGCGACCAGCCGCACCACACCGCTGCCGGGGTGGCGCTGGCGATGGCGTTGACCAGGTAGGGCAGGCGCAAGGGGGTGGTGTCGTCGCGGCTGTGGCCGTGGCCGGGCAGGTCGACGATGTGCAGTTCGAACTGCGGCGCCAGTCGTTCGACCAGCGGCGCGAAGATACCGCCATGCAATGCCCAACCGTGGATCAGGACCAGGGCCGGTCCGCTGCCGGTGACGTGGATATGCATGGCGTTACAACCGGTTCTCAGGCAACGGAATTCAGCGACTTCTGGTACAGCACCACATCGCGGGCTTTGGCGATGGCTTCCACCAGCGCCTTGACCTGCTCCAGCGTATGCAGCGCCGACAAGGTCACGCGCAGGCGCGCCTTGCCTTCGGGCACGGTCGGCGGACGGATCGCACTGACCAGGAAGCCGGACTGCTCCAGCGTCGCCGACAAGGCCATCACCGTGGCTTCGTCGCCGCATAGCAGCGGCTGGGTCGGGGTTTCCGAGGCCATCAGCTCCAGCCCGTTGCGGCGGGCGCCTTCGCGGAAGCCGGCGATCAGTTCGGTGAGCTTTTCGCGGCGCCAATGGTCGCGCCGCGCCAGCTTCACCGCCGCCAGCGAGGCAGCCGCCTGTGCCGGTGGCAGTGCGGTGGTGTAGATGTAGGGGCGTGCGGTTTCGGCCAGGTGCTGGATCAGCGCTTCGTCGCCCACCACCACCGCGCCGTGGCCACCCAGCGCCTTGCTCAGCGTCAGCAGCTGCAGCGGAACTTCGTTCACGCCAAGGCCGGCATCGGCCACGCAGCCGCGGCCGTGCTCGCCGACCACGCCAATGCCGTGCGCGTCGTCCACATAGAACAGCGCCTCCTGCATGCGTGCCACCAGTGCCAGTGAGCGCAGCGGGGCGATGTCGCCATCCATGCTGAAGACACCGTCGGTGGCCAGCATGGCGGCGCCGTCGGCGGTGTTCTTGAGCTGGCGCATGGCGCCTTCGCTGTCCAGGTGCGGATAGCGGCGCAGGCGGCAGCCGGCCAGACGGCTGGCATCGAGCAGGCTGGCGTGGTTGAGCCGGTCCTGCACGCAGATGTCGGTTTCCTCGCTGAGCAGCGCCTGCTGCACGGCCAGGTTGGCCATGAAGCCGCTGTCGAACAGCAAGGCGCGCGGGTAGCCGAGCCAGTCGGCCATCTCGCGTTCCAGTTGCTCGTGCAGGCTGTGGTGGCCACAGACCAGATGCGAGGCGGTGCTGCCGGCGCCTTCGCGGCCGACGGCGTCCTGCAGTGCGGCGATCACCTCGAACTGTTGCGACAGGCCGAGGTAGTCGTTGCTGCAGAAGCCGGTCAACCAGCGGCCGTCCAGCTCCAGGCGCACCCCATCACGGCGGCTGATGCTGCGCCGGGTGCGGATGCGGCCTTGGGCAAGCCGCAGCTTGCGCTGGGCGTTGATGCGCTCGTGGATGTCAGGACGGGCCATGGCAGTGTTCATGGTCAAACGGGCAGCTAGCGTACTCGGTTGCCTGTAAGAATGCCCAAGCGGCGCCCCCGCCAGGGAGCGCCCGCCGGGTCATGCGCTGTGGGCGCAGGCCGGGGCGATATCCAGGTGCACCGTGCCGGGGTGGTCATGGTCCTCGGCATCCACGCTGACCTGCATCGGGCGGATGCCCAGGCGGGCAAACAGGGCCTGGTCGCGCTCGGTATCGGGGTTGCCGGTGGTCAGCAGCTTCTCGCCATAGAAAATGGAGTTGGCGCCGGCCAGGAAGCACAGCGCCTGCAGCTCGTCGCTCATGCTCTCGCGGCCGGCCGACAGCCGCACCATCGAGCGCGGCATGACGATGCGGGCCACCGCGATCATGCGCACGAACTCGAACGGGTCCAGCTCGGCACTGCCATGCAGCGGGGTACCGGCGACCTGCACCAGGCGGTTGATCGGTACCGAGTCCGGGTGCGCCGGCAGGTTGGCCAGCGCCTGCAGCAGGCCGGCGCGGTGCTCGCGGGTTTCGCCCATGCCGACGATGCCGCCGCAGCAGGTCTTCATGCCGGCGTTGCGCACGTGCTCCAGCGTATCCAGCCGGTCCTGGTACTGGCGGGTATGGATGATGGAGTCGTAGTAATCCGGCGCGGTGTCCAGATTGTGGTTGTAGTAGTCCAGCCCGGCGTCCTTCAGGGCCTGCGCCTGGTGGCCTTCGAGCATGCCCAGGGTGGCGCAGGTCTCCAGGCCCAGCGACTTCACCTCGCGGATCATCGCCGCGACCTTGGGGATGTCGCGGTCCTTGGGCGAGCGCCAGGCCGCCCCCATGCAGAAGCGCGAGGCGCCGGCCTGCTTGGCGGCGCGGGCGCGGGCCACCACGCTGTCGGTGTCCATCAGCTTCTGTGCGTCCACGCCGGTGTCATAGCGCTGAGCCTGCGGGCAGTAGGCGCAGTCTTCCGGGCAGCCGCCGGTCTTGACCGAGAGCAGGGTGGAGACCTGTACCTGCGCCGGGTCGAAATGCTGGCGGTGCACGCTGGCTGCGCGGTGCAGCAGCTCGGGGAAGGGCAGTTCGAGCAGGGACAGCAGCTCTTCGCGCTTCCAGTCGTGGCGGAGGACAGTGGACATCGGTGTTACCTGACAGATGGGGCGATGGAAGCGGCGCAGTCTGGTCAGCATGGACATTGCTGTCAACCATCAAGTGAAAGATTGGGTTTACAGGGTTGGGGGCCGCTTGTCGGCGCTGCTGTTCCCACCGCGTTGCCTGGTATGTGCCGAGCCGGGGCTGCCGGGGCGGGACCTGTGCCTGGCCTGCAGTGCCGGCCTGCCGTGGCTGTGGGCTGCTTGCCGGCGCTGTGCCTTGCCGCTGCCCGGTGCCGATGCCGCGTCCCTGTGTGGCCCTTGCCAGCGCTCGTCCTCGCCCCTGCAGGCGGTGCGGGCGGCGTTTGTTTACAGCGCGCCGGTTGACAGCCTGCTGCTGCGCTTCAAGTTTCACCATGATCTGAGCGCCGGGCGTTTGCTGTCGGCGCTGCTGGTCGATGCCGTGGCCGGCGCGGAGCGGCCGCAGGCGATCGTGCCGGTGCCGCTGCACCTGTCGCGGCTGCGCCAGCGCGGTTATGACCAGGCCTGGGAGCTGGCCAAGCCGGTGGCGCGCGCGCTGCAGCTGCCGCTGTACCGGGGCTTGCAGCGGCGGCGTTCAACCCAGCCGCAATCGGAGCTGGATGCGGTGCAGCGCCGTCGCAATCTGCATGGCGCCTTCACTGCGGTGGGGCAGTTGCCGGCACATGTGGTCCTGCTGGATGACGTGATGACAACCGGCGCGACCCTGCACGCCGCCGCGCTCACCCTGCACCGCGCCGGCGTGCAGCGGGTAGATGCCTGGGTCTGCGCGCGGGTGCCGTGAATGCCGCCAGCGCGGGGGTGATATCGCTCGCCTGGCAGCAGGCTTGAAATCGGCCATGTCATCTCTACATGGTGATTGGTACAGCGATGGGCCTAGACTGGGTCCAAGAGGCCTTTACACCTGTTCAATCATGAGGAGACAGACATGGGTACTTCCCCTGAATTTCCTGCTGGTTCGTTGTTTGGCACGGTGACACGCAACTGGTGGGTGCTGCTGCTGTTCGGCCTGTTGGCGGTTGTTTTCGGCGTACTGGCGGTGATGGCACCGGTACGTACCGCTGCCGTACTGGCCTGGTGGCTGGGCATCATGGCGGTTGTCGAGGGCGTGGTGGTGCTGATCTCGGCCTTCAAGGGCTCGGCGCCGGTATCGCGCGGCTGGGCGGTGTTCTACGCGCTGGTATCGATCGCTTTCGGCGTATTGGCGGTGATCAACCCGCTGGCCACGGCCAGTGTGCTGCTGCTGTTCCTGGCCGCTTGGCTGGTGGTGGGCGGCATCTACCGCATCGTATTCGCCATCCGCGTGCGCAAGCAGATCAGCGGCGAGTGGATGCTGATACTCAGCGGCTTGCTGGCGGTTGCCCTGGGCGTGATGTTCGCACTCAACCCGATTGCCGGCCTGGCGGTGACCTCGCTGTGGATCGGCGTGTTGGCATTGATCTACGGCGTGCTGCAGATAATTGCGGCGTTCCGCCTGCGTTCGCTGGGCAAAACCATCGGCGCGGTCTGAGGCTGCTTGTAGGAGCGGCGTAAGCCGCGAAGCAGATAGTCCGTCAGATCCAGGGAGGGCTGTGCTTCCGACATTGTGGGCTTCGCGGCTTACGCCGCTCCTGCAACGGGACAACGGCACAGCAACAACAAAACGGCCCGCATTGCGGGCCGTTTTTTTCAATCCAGGTACTGGCTGGCGACGATGCCGGCAAACAACACCGCGCCCACCCAGTTGTTGTGCAGGAAGGCCTTGAAGCAGGGCTCGCGCTCGCGCTCGCGGCAGATCCAGAACTCATAGACCACCAAGGCCATCGCCACACCAATGCTCGCCCAGTAGGCCCAGCCCAGGCCTGCGCGCTGTCCGACCAGGGCCATCGCGGCGAAGAACAGCGCGTACAGGATGCCCTGGATGACCAGGTCCAGGTCGCCGAACAGGATGGCGGTGGAATGCGAGCCCACCTTCAGGTCGTCGTCGCGGTCGACCATTGCATACCAGGTGTCGTAGGCGGTGGACCAGAGAATATTGGCGGCATACAGCACCCAGCCCAGCGGCGGAATCTCGCCCTGGATGGCGGCAAACGCCATCGGGATGCCCCAGCCAAAGGCCATGCCCAGATAGACCTGGGGCAGGTGGGTATAGCGCTTCAGATAGGGATAGCTGGCGGCCAGGAATACGCCGATGAAACTCAGGCCGATGGTCAGGCCGTTCAGGGTCAACACCAGCGCGAACGCGACCAGCATCAGCCCGGCGAACAGCGCCAGCGCGGCTCGGCCGGAGATCGCACCGGTGGCCAGTGGGCGTTCCTTGGTGCGTTTGACGTGCGGATCCAGCCAACGGTCGGCGTAGTCATTGATCACGCAACCGGCCGAGCGGGTCAGCCAGACGCCGGCACTGAACACAAACAGTATCCATAGCGGCGGCAGGCCGTCAGCGGCCAGCCACAGCGCCCACCAGGTGGGCCACAGCAGCAGCAAGGTGCCGATCGGGCGGTCGGCGCGCATCAATTTCCAGTAGTGCCCGAACCGCGAGGTGGTGCCTGCGGTGGACGGTGTATGTGGGAGACGGCTCATGCGTAAAGGTTACCAGCTGACCGGATTTTTCCGCCCGCCCGCAGCGATCTGCCGATGGGGGCAGACCTGCGAGCGCTTTTGCCGTTAGAATGCGCGTCCGCCCGGCTCAGCCGTGCGGTACACAATGCGCCCGTAGCTCAGCCGGATAGAGTAGTGGCTTCCGAAGCCATTGGTCGGGGGTTCGAATCCCTCCGGGCGCGCCAGATTCAACCCGCTTGTTGCGCGGGTCGCCAAAGCCCCGCATTGCCGGGGCTTTTGCTTGTCTGCGATCAGCCCGCCCTTGCGGTTGGCGCCGGCCCGCCGCGCGTGCAGCGCCGGTTACGCCGCCGCGATTGCGGCTCAGCCTGTTCCGCAAACCGCGGTGTGCTGCCTGGCGTGGCTTCGGCTGGCGCGCAGGGTGCGGCCTACGCGCGATTCGGTCCTGCGTTCAAGCACGCAATTGATGTAGTCGGCTGCCAGCAGCAGCCCGTCCAGATCGACATGACAGCCAATTCCCAGCTCGCTGAACGCATGGACGAGGTCCTCGGTAGCCAGGTTGCCCGCCGCGCAGGGTGCATGGCCGTCGCCACCCAGCCCTGAAATGGCACCATCAAAGGCGCGCACGCCATGTTCCAGTGCCTGGATCATGTTGGCGATGCCGAACCCGTAGGTGTCACGGAACTGTGCGCCCAGCCAATGCAGCGGCACCTCCGCCGCACATGCGCGCAGCAGCTTGCCTACCGACGCGGGCGTGCCGGAGCCGGTGGTGTCGCACAGGCTGAGCTCACGGCAGCCCATGGTGTAGAACGCCGCTGCCATACGTGCGACTTCTGCCGGTGCCACCGCGCCGCTGAGCGGGCAGTGGATGACGGTGGAGAGCGAGGCGCGCACCTGGATGCCAAGCGCCAAGGCCCGCTCGGTGATCTGGTCGGCACGGCGCAGGCTCTCGGTGACGCTGCAGTTGAGGTTGGCGCGACACCAGGCGTTGGAAGCGGCCGAGCTGATGGTGATGTCGCGGCAACCGGCAGCGACTGCCAACTCGAATGCCTTGATGTCGGCCACCCTCACCGCGCGGATGCGGCCGATGGGTGTTGCCCCCAGCTGCGCGCAGAGCGCTGCGGTATCGGCCATCTGCGCAGGCTGGCGTGATGCGCTGAACGCGCCGATTTCCATTTCCGCGATGCCGGCAGACTCCAGCAGTTCGATCAGATTGATCCGCACCGCCATGGGCAGCACTTTTACATGCTGCAAGCCGCTGCCTGCGCCAACTTCGATGATGCGCACATGGTCTT
Source organism: Stenotrophomonas sp. STEN240 (assembly GCF_056756175.1). Lineage (NCBI taxonomy): Bacteria > Pseudomonadati > Pseudomonadota > Gammaproteobacteria > Lysobacterales > Lysobacteraceae > Stenotrophomonas > Stenotrophomonas sp. STEN240. The sequence continues at coordinate 22,392 of NZ_JBRRBO010000013.1, forward strand.
TGCCTTCGCCGGCCCCGTCCATCATTGCGTGCGCAACCTATCGAGCAGGTCGATGGCGTAGTCGCAGCGGATCTGCTCCGCGTTGTGCAGGGAGCGCGCAAGCGTGGCGATTTCATCGTCGCGAGCGCCGGCCATCACCGCCAGGTCGTGCGCGTGCAGGCCAGCCTGCGGCTGCGTGGCCGTACCTGCATCGGCATGCAGGCTGGCCAGGCTGTGCGCCAGGCCGATGGCGGCAATGGCGTGATTGGCCTGGAGAATGCCGGGTACGCCGATGGTTGCAGCGGGCATGCCGCTGCCGTGTTCGGCCAAGGCGGTAACCAAGGGCAGGGCGATCCTGCCGCATAGGCGACCCCGATGATCGCGGTACCAGATGCACAAGGGTGCATCGTTGTCATGCTGTGCCGTCCAAATACTGCTGTGGCCCGTAACCGTCGGCGTGCTGGTCAACATTGAATTGACCACACGCACGATACCGTCGTTGTGCATGGCCATGCGGCCAGGCGTGGTGCAGATGTGGCGGTGCAGGTCGACAATGCGCGCGGCCAGCGCATCGGCCTGTTGCGGGGCCAGTGCGAAGCAATGCGCATCCAATGCCACCTGCGCGCACAGCAGCTGGCGGTCGTCGGCAATGCCGCTTGTCGATGTCCTGTTGCGTGTGCCTTGGGTCAGCTGTTCGATCAGCGGCGCCATTCTCGCGATCATCATGTCGAGGGCGCGGCCATCGGAACTGTCGGGTACCTCGACGATCAGCTCGACTTCGAGACGCGCACCCTGCGAGCGGCACTGGCGTGCACGGACGGTGATGTCCTTGCAGCCACCGCCCAGCGCCGCCAGCATCGGGTTCATCGTATTGGCCAGGCCGATAAGCTCATTGCGTAAACGCAGCACCTGCAGCCGCGCGCTGTAGACATCGTCGATGCCGGTGAACTGCATGCGTGAGCGGATCAGTGGGCTTGCACGGAAGGTGGTGAAGCCCCCGGCGTGGCGTGCAAGCGCTGCAATGCGGCGGACACCGGCAGTCCACTGCACAGCCATCGGCACCGGTATTCGCTGCTCGATGCCATTGATCAACAGATCTTCAAGGAATGCGCGCTGATTCGCTGGCGCATCCTGACTTGCGCGCAGTGCCGGGCCTGCCGGCGATGAATTCCTCGCTGCGATTGTTGTCGCCTGCGTCGCGGGCGCGCATGAAGATGCAAGCGTTGCAGTCGATGCAAGCGCTGCTGACGTTGCATGCACGGGATGTGCAGAAGTTGCGTTCACATGCATCCTTTCGATTGCTCTTGTGTCGAGCAGAATTGCGCAAAGTGCAAGGCAGAATGTGCTCCGCCAAACACGTGCGGCAGGTACAGTTTTTACGGACAGCGCATGGCCGAATGTGGATCCGCCAATTCATCTCGTAATGTCTATTTATGCTCTTTACAGCGTGCGCGGACGCGTAGATACAGTTAGCGCCCAATAAATTTCGTATGGATTTTTATGCGCTCTGAACCACGTAGAATTTCTTTGTCGGAAAAGGTGGCCATGGATATTGGCCGCCAGATATTGGCTGGTGTCCTGAAGCCGGGTGACAAGTTGCCATCGTTGCGCGAGTACGCGCGATTGAACGGCTACTCGAAGAACACGGTGATCTCGGCATTTGATCTGCTTGGCGAGCGTGCGTTGGTGGAGGCGCAGCACGGCAAGGGATTTTTTGTGCGCGGTGTGGAGGCGCCACCCGAACGCGATATCGATGAAGAGCCGGTTGGCTACAGCCGAGTGATCGATACGCTGTGGTTGATGCGCCAGCAGGCCATCCGTGAACCTGGGCGCTCGCATCTTGCCGAGGGCTTTCCGCCGGTTGATTGGTTGACGTACATGCGGCTTGACCGCTTCCATCGCCAGGTTGCACGCAGTGGCACCGGCAGCCTGTTCCGCTACGGCAATCGCTATGGCTACCTGCCGCTGCGCCAGCAGTTGATCCGGCGCATGGCCATGCACGGCATGGAGCTGGGCCCGCGCCAGCTGGTGACCACTTTTGGCGCCAACCATGCATTGGACCTGATCATCCGGCGCTACGTCGCGCCCGGTGACACGGTGCTGGTGGAGCAGCCCGGCTATTACCCGCTGTTCGGCAAGCTGCAGCTGCAGGGTGCAAAATCGATTGCAATCACCCGCCGCGTCGACGGGCCGGACCTGGCGGAGTTTGAAACCGCGCTGCAGACCAGCAAGGCACGCGTGTTCTTCATGCAGACCACGGCACACAACCCTACCGGCACGGATGTCTCCCCGGAGGTTGGCAAGCGCCTGCTGGAGTTGGCCGCAGCGCACAATGTATTGATCGTCGAGAACGACGCGATGGCGGACTTCAAGCCCAACTCTGCGTTCCGCCTGTCTTCGTTGTCGCAGTTCAAGAACACGCTGTACGTGGGTAGCTTCTCCAAATCGGTTTCCGCGGCGTTGCGCAGTGGCTTCATTGCCGGCGAGAACGCACATATCGAAGAGCTGGCCGATCTGAAGATGCTGCTGCATATCGGCAGCAGCGAGTACGGTGAGCGCGTGTTGGAGGCGATTCTTCGCGAAGGAAATTTCCTGCGCCACGTTGGGCGTTTGCAGGATCGCGTGCGTGCCGCCACCGCCGAAGGGCTGGAGGTTCTGCAGCGGCTTGATGCCACCGTCTACGCCGCGCCGGAGCAGAGTCTGTATCTGTGGGCGCGTTTCGAAGGCATCGATGACACCCGTTTGCTGACCTCGCGGCTGCTCTCACGCGGCGTGGTGCTGGCGCCGGGCGCGTTCTTCAATGTCGATACGGAGCAGGTCTCACCGTGGACGCGTTTGAATGTCGCCTATTTGAACGACAGTGTCTTCATCGACTGCATCCGCGAAGAGCTGGATCAATTGCCGGCAATGGCCTGAGCGTGGCCTGTGGTCGCAGGTCTGCCGCGACAGCATGATGAGCGCGGGCATGCGTCGCCTTCGGGCGACGCATGTAGCGTTCCTGCGGCAGGGTTTTCTGAATACGTGTTTGTGTTGTCTGAGGGCGATGTGAGCGTAGGGAAAACCCTCACGCATCGATGTGCAGTGCTCATTCCTGCACAACAACCGCTATGTCCTGCCGTCGGCCGCATATTGCCCGGCTTAGCCAGCGGCCTGCTGGTAGGTCATTGGCGGAGCGCCTGGTAGGTGTAGTGGGTAGGCGGTTATCGGGATGCCTTCTGATGTTCGCTGCGCGCGCTTTTCATCTGCGCATCACGGCGGCACAAACGCCTTGTCTCCCAATGCTTTTCATCCATCGGCGTGCTGAATAGCGGCGCTGCCAATGGCGCGCGAGGCCTTTCAGCGTCGTGAAAGATCCTTCATCAGTGAAACGAAATTTTTGGCTAGCATCCGCGCCGAACTGTGATGGCTCGCTACTTTTACTTCTTGAACATTTTGTTCATCTGTGATTGAGAAGTTAAAGCCCGCGCGGGACTAGGGGACGCAGTGCCAGGGGGAAAGTTTCCGCTTGAACACTCGCACGCACCGATAGTCCGCGCCGGGCAGCTACTTAAGTGCCGGGTCCGTTCGCGTTCAAAAGGTTCGTCGCTCCAGCGTAGGGGGGGCGCTTTTGCACTGGGCCTATAAGGCTCAATGGAGCTGCGTGTGTCTGCAAAAACGAATTTCATCGGCTTGCGCCGGGGTGTATGCCTGAGCGTGCTGGTTGTGGCGGCGATGTTCGGTATGTCCGCAACGGCAACTGCGCAGAATGCGCGCAATACCGCCACCGTCACGCCGCCAAGCGGCGTCACCAATCCAGGCACGCAGTGCGTCGCGCCGGCCGTGTTCACCGCAGCCACTGGCGTGTGCGCTTCAACCGACGAGGACCCGGTCACCCGCACTTCCGATCTGACCATCGTCAAGACCGAGCGTGAAGCGGGCACTGCGAACTTCATCGCAGGGCCGCTGACGGTAGGCATCGGCGCTACGGTCGAATTTCAGATCGCGGTGGGCAATGGCGGGCCAAGCGCGCTCACCGGCGCGGTGTTCAGCGACGTGGTGCCCGCCAACTTCAGCGCGTTGAGCGTTGTCAGCGTTGCCGCCAGCGCTGCGCCGGCAATCGCGGCAAGCGGGTGCGCGGCAAATATTGCGGGCAATACGCTCAGTGGCGTGTTCTCGGGGCCGATGGGCAGCAGTTGCAGCGTCATCATTCGCGGCACCGCCAGCATCGCTGCCGCGGCACCCGGGGTGACCAATACCGCAAAGGCTACGCCGCCGGAAGGAACCGATGATCCCAACGGCGCCAGCAGTTCGGTGCAGACCATCATCACCGCGCCCGCGTTGAAATTGAGCAAGAGCGGCACGCTGTCGGCCGACAAGAAGACGGTCAGCTACAGCTTCGTGGTCGAAAACACCGGCAACGTGGATCTGAGCGCGGTAACCGTCACCGATCCGAAATTGCCGACGCTGAGCTGCCCGCCGATCGCGCTGGCCGTTGGCGCCTCTCAGACGCTGGTCTGCACCGGCAACGTCTACAGCCTGCGCTCGCTGGACAACGCGGCGGGCAAGGTCGACAACACCGCCACTGCCAGCGGCACGCCGCCGAACGGCCCAGCAGTCAGCGACAGCGACGATGCAACGGTTGCACTGCAGGCCGCGCCCGCGTTGACGCTGAGCAAGGCCGGCACGCTGTCGACCGACAAGAACACCATCAGCTACAGCTTCAGCGTGACCAATACCGGCAATGTGGATCTGAGCGCGGTAACGGTCACCGACCCGAAGTTGCCGGCGCTGAGCTGCCCGCCGATCACGCTGGCCGTTGGCGCTTCGCAGACGCTGGTCTGCACCGGCAACGTCTACACCGTGGGCTCGCTCGACAATGCCGCAGGCAAGGTCGACAACACCGCTACTGCCAGCGGCACGCCGCCGAACGGACCTGCGGTCAGCGCTACCGACACTGCAACGGTTGCACTGCAGGCCGCGCCCACGCTGACGCTGAGCAAGGCCGGCACGCTGTCGACCGACAAGAACACCATCAGCTACAGCTTCAGCGTGACCAATACCGGCAATGTGGATCTGAGTGCGGTAACCGTCACCGACCCGAAGCTGCCTGCGCTGAGCTGCCCGCCGATCACGCTGGCTGTTGGCACTTCGCAGACGCTGGTCTGCACCGGCAACGTCTACACCGTGGGCTCGCTCGACAATGCGGCAGGCAAGGTCGACAACACCGCCACTGCCAGCGGCACGCCGCCGAACGGACCTGCGGTCAGCGCTACCGACATTGCAACGGTGGCACTGCAGGCCGCACCTGCGTTGACGCTGACCAAGACCGGCACGCTGTCGACCGACAAGAACACCATCAGCTACAGCTTCAGCGTGACCAATACCGGCAACGTGGATCTGAGCGCGGTAACGGTCACCGACCCGAAGCTGCCTGCGCTGAGCTGCCCGTCGATCACGCTGGCCGTCGGCGCTTCGCAGGCGTTGGTCTGCACCGGCAACGTCTACACCGTGGGCTCGCTCGACAATGCCGCAGGCAAGGTCGACAACACCGCCACTGCCAGCGGTACGCCGCCGACCGGCCCTGCGGTCAGTGCCAACGACACCGCAACGGTGGCGCTGCAGGCCGCGCCCGCGCTGACGTTGAGCAAGACCGGCACGTTGTCGGCGGACCAGGCAAGCATCAGCTACAGCTTCACCGTGACCAATACCGGCAACGTGGATCTGAGCAACGTCACATTGGCCGATCCGATGCTGGCCGCACTCAACTGCCCGGCAATCACGCTGCTGGTTGGGGCTGCGCAGACGCTGGCGTGCACCGACAACAGTCATGCAACCACGGTGACGGACTATGTGAGTGGCAGCGTGATCAATACCGCCACGGTCACTGCCACGCCGCCTGGCGGTGGCACCCCGGTCACCGCGACCGACACGGTAACCACGCCGCTGGTCAACAGCTTGAACCCGGTGGATGACGCGCGCACCACCGCGCAGAACACGTCGGTGACGGTGGACGTGCAGGCCAACGATACCGTCGTCGGCGCGCGCTTGAATCCGCTGTCGGTGACGATCCTGAGCAACCCGTCCCTTGGCACGTTCAGCCTGAATCCGGATGGCACGGTCGTCTACACACCCAATAACAATTTCTCGGGCGTGGATACCTTCGTCTACCAGATCTGTAATACCGCCAGCCCAACCCCGGCCTGCAAATCGGCCACCGTCACCATCACCATTCCGCCCAACCGCATCGATGCGGTGGATGACAACGCCAGGACGCCGTTGGACACCCCGGTCAACATTGCTGTGATCGGCAATGACACCACCAGCGGACTGCCATTGGATCCGGCATCGGTAACCGTGCTGACGCCGCCTGGCCACGGTGTTGTCAGCTGCAGTGCCGGCAGCTGCCTGTACACGCCGAACCCCGGCTTCGTGGGCGAGGACAGTTTTGTCTACCGGGTCTGCGACGTGTCGCTGCCCATCCCGGTCTGTGACACCGCAACAGCCACCATCACCATCGAAGGCAACACCCAGGTGCGGCTCAGCAAGCAGGTCAGCCCGCGCGATGTAAAGGTCGGCGACCTGGTGCGTTACACCGTGACCATGGAAAACGTCGGTGAGTTGGAAGTAGTCGACGCAAGCCTGGTCGACACGCCGCCGCCGGGCTTCACCCTGGTGGTGGGGTCGCTGCAGGTGGCCGACCGCGATGGCGCCGGTCGCTTGGCCGGCAGCTATCCAATCCGTGTCGACCAGATAGATATCGACAAGGGCGGGCGCGCGACCATCAGCTACCTGTTGCGGGTAGGTGCCGGTGTGCGCGGTGGGCTGCACGTCAACTCGGCCGAAGTGCATGACAACGGGCGCCGCATTTCCAATGTGGCCACGGCCACCGTGCAGATGGTGTCCGACCCGATGACCGATGAAACCACGCTGCTGGGCACGGTGTTTGATGACCGCGACAGCGACGGCTGGCAGGACAGCGCGCAGATGAGTGACATCCGCGTGCAGGGCGGCTTTGCAGCGGGTGCCTATATTGCCGGCTCGACCACGGTTGATCGCGGCGACGGTCCGCAGCCGCAAGCCGATGCCAGTGCGCCGCTGCTGCATGGAATCGCGCTTGGTCGCATTGGTGGCCGCCAGTCCGATGCCGATCCGGCACAGGCGCGCCAGGTGGTGGTCAGCCAGCGGCTGCGTTCGCTGGACTTCAGCAATGATTTCGTCCTGACCACCGCGCAGGGCGCCACGCTGCGCATGGATGCCGCCGGCAACACCACGCTCAGCGCTGAAAGCGGCGATGCTGCGCGGGGCCTGAGCGCCGCCACGCCAAGCGTGCAGCGCACGGTCAGCCCGGCCGAGCAGGGTTACCGCGTTGACTACACCATCCGCAACGAAGGTGTGGACGAGCGCGGTGTGCCGGGGGTGCGGATCGCGTCGGTGGAAGGCCTGCTGGTTGAAACCGACCAGTACGGTCGCTACAACCTGATCGGTGTCGATGCCGGGCGCGATGATCGTGGCCGCAACTTCATCCTGAAGGTAGACCCGGCCACGTTGCCACCGGGCAGCGTCTTCACTACCCGCAATCCGCTGCTGCGCAGGGTGACCCCGGGCCTGCCGGTGCGCTTCGATTTCGGCGTCAAGCTGCCGCCCGCACTGTTGCAGGGTGAGCGCACCCAGCCGGTGCTGATGGAGCTGGGGGCGGTGATGTTTGCAGCGGGCAGTGCCCAGCTGCGCAGCGAGTACCTGCCGGTTGTGGAAAGCATGGCGGCGCAGGTGCGCAGCCATGGCGGTGGCGAGGTGGTGATCGGCGCACAGGGCGAAAGCGAGTTGCTGGCATTCGACCGGGCCGTGGCCTTGCGCAAGGCTTTGGTGGCGGCGCTGCCGGCGGATGTGTCCGCGCGTACCCGGGTAAGCCTGCGTACCGATAGCGGTGAGGCCAGCCGCAGCGTGCTGGAGCTGGGGGCGTGGCCGTTGCTGGGCACGGCGTTCTTCGATACCGACAAGGCCAGCATCAAGCCGGAGTACGACGCGCTGCTGGCGCATATCGCCAGCTATCTGCTGGAAATGGATGTGCCAACCATCAAGGTGGTTGGCCATGCCGACCGGCGGGGTTCGGCCGCCTATAACGACGCCCTGGGGATGCGTCGTGCCAAAGCGGTGTTCGATGCGCTGAGCGCGCAGATGCCGGCCGCGCAGCGCGGCCGCATCAAGGTCGAGATCCTCCCTGGCGAGCCCGACGCCTCATCCGGGCAAGCAAGTGCGGAGGCCACGCCATGAAGATGAAACTACTGGATTACACCCTGCTGTGCGTGCTGGCAGGCATGGCTTCGTCCGTGTCCGCGCAGGATGCGAAGTCGCCATCGGCAGCCAGCGATAGCGATAAGACCGGGGCAGCTTCCTGCGATTCCAGCGGCTGTAGCAGTGAGGACGGCATGCTGTTCAAACTGATCAGCCGTGGCAGCAAGGATGCCGAGCGCGCGCCGCTCGCATCCACGCAACTGGCAGCGGACCGCCAGGTGTCGGTAGCTGCGGAAAAGCGCGAGCAGGAATGGAACCGCGCCCTGCAGCCGGGGCAGGCGGTGGCGATCGGCAAGTGGTCGTTGCAGCTGCCCAATGGTGGCGTGATCTGGGCAACGGAAGACCCCAACCTGGGGCAGCCGTCGTTCAGTCTGTCGGCGCCGTCGCTGCTGCCGTTCGATGGCAGCCGCATCACCCGGCCAGTGCAGTTCTACGCCTACAACAACTATTCGGCATTCATGCAGCGCGCCGAGGTGCTGGTGTACCGCGCCAGTGATACCGATCTGGTGGATCCGGTAGCGGTGATTCCATTGCCGGTGGCCGCCTCGACCACGCTGGAATGGGATGGCCGCCTGCCGTCCGGCTACAGGCCGAAGGTGGGGGACGAGCTGGTCTACATCGCGCGTGCCTACGGCGCCGATGGCGCGTTTGACGAAACCTATCCCAGCCGCCTGCAGTTGGTGCGCCCCGAAGAAGCCGAGCGTGGCGCGCAGCTGCTGCGCAATGCGGTCGAGAAGGGCAAGGGCACTGCTTTCAATACCGATGATGCGCAGTTGCAGAGCCTGGTAGACCAGAGCTTTGGCCGCGACAGTCTGCGCCAGCAGAACATCGCCATCTACGGCTCGCGCATCCGCATCCAGGGCCGCAACCTGCCCGAAAGCGCCAGCGTCAAAATCAACGGCCAGATGCAGCCGGTGGACATGGAAAGCAGGCTGGTTGCCGAATACCTGGTGCCGGTGGGCGAGCACAGGTTCGACATCGATATTGCTGCGGGCACGCAGGGGCAGGCCATCCATGACCAGCTGGACGTGGATGTCACCGGCCGCTACATGTTTGCCGTGGCGCTGGCCGATTTCACCTTGTCCGGTGGCAATGTTTCCGGCTCGCTGGAACCGCTGGGCAATGACGACCGCTACGACAGGAATCTGGTGGTCGACGGCCGCCTTGCGTTCTATCTGAAGGGCAAGGTCAAGGGCAAATACCTGGTCACCGCCCAGGCCGATACCCAGGAGCATGAAGTCAACGAGCTGTTCAAGGGTTTCTGGAACGCGGACCCGCAGGATGTATTCCGGCGCCTGGATCCGGACCAGTACTACCCGGTGTATGGCGACGACTCCACCACCTACCGTGATGTGGATACGCAGGGCCGGCTGTATGTGCGCGTGGATTGGGACAAGAGCCAGGCGCTGTGGGGCAATTTCAGCACCGGCATTACCGGCACCGAGTACGGGCAGTATTCGCGCTCGCTGTACGGTGGTGCGCTGAACTGGCGCAGCCGTGCGACCAATGCGTGGGGCGATGCCAGCAGCACGCTGCGTGCATTCGGCTCCGAGGCGCAGACCGCACCCGGCCACAGCGAGTTCCTCGGCACCGGCGGCAGTCTGTATTACCTGCGCCACAACGACATCCTGCCGGGGTCGGAAAAGGTGGCCATCGAAATCCGTGATGCCACCACCGGCAGGGTTGAAAAGCGCATCGACCTGCAGGCGGGCGCTGACTACCAGATCGACGATTTCCAGGGCCGTTTGATCCTGTCCGATGCGCTGTCCATCGTTACCCGTGATGGCCTGCCACGGCTGTCGCGTGACACCCCGCTCGATGGCTATACCCAGGTGCTGCTGGTCGATTACGAATACCTGCCCACCGGCTTCAATCCCGACGAAATCACGGCCGGTGTGCGCGGCAAGCACTGGTTTGGTGACCACGTTGGCGTCGGCGTCACCTATGTGGACGAGAACCGCGCCGGCGACGACTACACCCTGGCAGCGGCCGATCTCACCCTGCAGGCCGGCCGAGGCACCTACCTGAAGGTGGAGCAGGCGCGTACCGAGAGCACCAGCGCACCGGTGTTCTACTCGGAGAACGGCGGCCTCAGTTTCGATCAGCTCAACTCCGGCCTGGGGGCGCGCCGCGAGGGCGATGCAACTTCGGTCGAAGCACGCGCCAACTTCAAGGAACTGGGCTGGACCGCGCTGGATTGGTCGGCCGGGGCATGGATGCGGCGGGTGGATTCGGGTTACTCCATCGCCCGCTACGACACCGGCGAGGAAGTTCGTGAGCATGGTGCCGAGTTCCGTGGCCAGCTGACGCCGGATTTCGATATCTACGGCCGCTACAGTCGCGCCGAGCGGGGTGCCGAGTACCTGGAACAAAGCCAGCTGACCGGCGAGTGGCGCATCAACCAGGACAATACGCTCAGCGCCGAGCTGCGCCGTGTTGATGAAAGCAGCCTCAGCGGTCAGGGCATCGGCACGCTGGGCGCGTTGCAGTACAAGCACCGCTTCGGCACGAGTTTTGACATGTACGGCACCGCGCAGGCGACGCTGGACGACGACGGTGGCAAGTACCGCGACAACGATGCGGTCACCGTGGGTGGCAATTATCAGTTCGGCAATCTGTCCAGCATCGGTGCGGAAGTCACCAAGGGCGATCGCGGCGATGCCGCGCAGCTCAACGCCGAATACCGGCTGGCGCCGGATCATTCCCTCTATGGCAACTACACCTTCACCAATGCCACCAGCAGTGATTACGACTCGCTGTTCAATCCGCTGCAGCGCGATGGCTGGACGCTGGGCCAACGTTGGCGCCTGTCCAACCAGGTCAATGTGTTCAATGAGAGCCAATACCTGAAGGCGCGCAACGAGACCGGCCTGGCGCATACCTTCGGCATGGATTTCTATCCGGGCGTGGGTTGGAACCTGGGCTTCCAGCTGCAGGACGCGGAGCTTGACCGTGGCACCGGCAACATCAACCGTCGCGCGGTGAGCGTGAGCGGTAGTCGCACTTCGGCCGATACGCAATGGAGCAGCAAGGTTGAATGGCGCCAGGACAGCGGTGCCGAGCGTCGCGAGCAGTGGGTGACCACCAACAACCTGACCCACAAGTTCAACGACAGTCTGCGTATCGCGGCGCGTTTCAACTACTCCGATACCGACGACGAACTCGATCCGCTGGCCGGCGCGCGCTTCATCGAAGGCAATGTCGGCTTTGCCTACCGTCCGTTCAACAGCACGCGTTGGGGCCTGTTGGGCCGCTATACCTATCTGTACGACGTTTCCACCCTGGCCCAGGACACCAGCAGCGCGTATTACGACCAGCGCAGCCAGGTGTTGTCGTTCGAAGGCGTATACCGGCCGCGCAGCAACTGGGAGTTCGCACTCAAGGCTGCGCGTCGCGAGGGTGAGGTGCGGATGGGCCGCATGACCGGCGCCTGGGCCGATTCGGCGGCAACCTTGCTGGCGGGCCAGGTGCGTTACGGCATCACCACCGATTGGCATGGCTTGGCCGAGTATCGCAGTTTGACTGTCAAGGACGGCGGCCGCAGGCAAGGTGCGCTGGTGGGTATCGATCGCGATATCGGCAAGAACTTCCGCGTTGGTGTGGGCTACAACTTCACCGACTTCAGCGACAAGCTCACCGATTTCGACTACGACCACCGCGGCTGGTTCCTGAACGTGGTGGGCAGCTACTGATGGGGATGCGGGCGCGCTGACACGCGTCATCCACGAGGTCCGCAATCTGCATGCACGTGCGCCGGCCAATATTGTTGTCACCCAGACGCGGCGCGCAGTGCGCAGCGCCGTTCACGGTGGCGCAGTTGCAGTCGGAAGCCGGCGTGCCGATACCGGTGTTTCCGCCGCATAGCGCGGTCAGGATGAGCATGAGCTGCGTGATTGATTGAGCTGTGCGGGTGCGTCGCTGTTGCAAAGCAGCTGCCGCCCCGCGCCGTGCCAACGCGCGGGTTGATGTGCGGGTCAGCGCTGCGGGGACGAACTCCGCCTGTGTGGCCGGTTCAGCGCCAGGCGGAAAGTGACAGTTTCAGTTCGGCGCTGAAGCCCTTGGCCGACTGCAGCGGAATACCGAACACATTCGGCGCCTGCTGGTTGATGCCGATGGCCTTGCTGCGTGCGCCCGCCAGCTCGGCTTCGTTCTTCGGCCCGCCTGCCCATTGGTCATCGCTCCACACATAGCGCAGCCGCCAACCACCGGCGTCGTCGGGTTTGGCGAACACCACCAAGGTGTTGCGGAACAGGTACTCACCGGGAATGTGGTTCTTCAGGAACAGCGCGCCATCGACTTGATAACCGGCATTGCTCACCGCCAGATCGATGGAGAACGCAATCTCGCTGCCGGCCAGTATCTTGCTGCTGTCCAGGAATACCGAAAACAGTACGGTCGAGCGCTTGTCCTTCAGCAGGTTGCCCTGTGCATCGAAGATGTCGCCGTATTCGCGGCGGATGGCGCATTGGTTGGCCTGCGTGCGCGCGGTGAGTTCATAGGTATAGGCGCCACGCGGTGCCACTGTGGCCTCGATGTAATACGAGGACTCGATCTTCTTGCCGCGCTTGCGGGCGGCCTCGATCTCCGGCGGAAAGGGCAGCGCGCTGATGTCCAGTTGCGCGGTGGCGCAGGTATCACCAAACAGAAAGCGCACCAGGTTCTGGTAACCCTCTTCGGAATTGACGATGCCGAAATAGCCGCTGTGACTGCGGTTGACGAAGGCACGCGGTGAGCCTTCCACATAGGCATTGGCGATGCGCACCAGGCCATCGCTCAGCGCGCCCACCGCGAACGAGGACAGCCCATGCGCGGCGGCATAGTCGCGGCTGTTGGTGCCGATCAGGCAGAACAGCCGCTCCGGCGGAAACCCGGACGTACCCAACGTGTTGACCTTGTCCTTGGGCACCTTCAGGTACTTGCCCATATTGGTCCGGTTGAAATTGTTCAGGTCGTTGATCGACAGCAGATTGGGCAGGTTGATGCCGCCCACCTCGATGCCATTGTGCGGCGTGGCATAGGTAAAGGCCTTGTCGACCATCGCCCGCACCTCCGCGCTGGCTACATCCGGGTTCTGCAGCAGGCAGCGGCAGATCAGCCCCCCCATCGAGTGCGCCACCAGATAAACCCGGAAATCCTTGCGCATGGCCGCGTTGTTGCCGCAGATGCTGTCGCGCAGCTGCTCGATGCGCTTGCCCAGGGCGGTGGCGGCATCAATGATCGATGGCGTCCTGCCATCCCCAAAGGCCGGGTCGGCCGGATCGTAGTAGCGGTGGATGACGATGCAGCGCGGCGAGATGCGGTCGCGGCGCTCGGCACCGAATTCGTAGACATCGCGGTAGTCGTAATCCTTCATCAGCCGCACCAGCGGCGACTCGAACACGAACTTGACGATGCTGCCGTCCTGCGCCTGACGCATCTTGGTGGAGCCGGCCTCCAGGCCCATGAACGGGGTAGAGGTGGTTTCCACGATCTCATCGCGGGTCATTGCATAGCCGCGCACATAGATGATCGGGAAGTAGGGGCGTTCAATACGTTCCATGGCCGGTCTCTGCGGGGGCTGCAGGCGATGGTGAACGGATTTTTGGGATTTGTCCTGAATTTGCAGCCGGTTGGCCTTTCTGCGGCGCTGTGCAGGCAGGGCGGGTGTGCCCCGCGTTGGAGCCACCATGCAGCGCCTTGCCGATGGCAAAGGGAAGGGGGCAAAGGCGCGCATCGCTTGGGATTTGTAGGAGCGGCGTCAGCCGCGAAGCCGGTGAACTGGCAGCCGCCGCGCGGCATGTATCACCACAGTTCACCGCCGCCAGCTTCGCGGCTCATGCCGCTCCTACAAAAGCCGGTCTGGATGGTTGTGGGAGCGGTGTAAGCCGCGAAGCTGGCCGAATGGCAGCAGCGGTAATCCTGCCGTGCCATTGTTCTGCTGTCTTGGGCTTCGCGGCTTATGCCGCTCCCACAAAAGCCGGCGGGACGAGGGTTGTCTGCCCGCAGCTGCACTTGGCTCGCGCGACGTTCGCCACGGATCTCGGTCCTCAGGCTGACGCTACGGCGAAGCGGGACGGTGATTGCCTGGCGAGGCCAGAGCTTGCCGAAACCTGCCCGGCTAGGTGCACCCGTTTCATGCAGCGGCCGTTGCCGCATCAGCCAGCCACGGACTCTGGTTTTACGGTGCTGTTCACCGCCAGCTGCTCCGCATTTCTTACGACCGCAGCGCTCTTACGTTCAGAGCACATCATCGGCGGCTCTCGAGGACGTGCCCCGAGCTCCCAGCGGGCCGGGAAGCGCGATTTCTCTAAATTTTTTGCTGGGTGCTGCCGCTATCCAACGCGGGAGATTCCGTGGCGGCCTGCTGACGGATCAGCTCGGGCAATAAATGTAAATTTTTAGTTAAACATCAGTCGAGTTTCAATCACCGCCACAGGGGCTTGTCGTGAACCATATCTATCGATCCATCTGGAATCCTGCGTTGGGCACCTTTGTGGCGGCACCGGAGATTGCCCGGACCGGCAAGAGCTCGGCAAAGAAAAGAAAGCTGGCCCTTTCCGCCGACGCGCTGGCGGTAGATCTGGACAACAGGCTCGGGCGGATACGGCGGCTGTCAGCAGCTACCGCGTTGTTCTGCCTGGCGGGTATCAGCCCTGCGGCATGGGCTGGTTGTTCCACCACCGACTCAATCGTGACTTGCTCGGGTGTGCCGTCATCGGTTCCCAACAACTTTGCCAGCGCAGCGGACAATCTGACGGTCAACGTGACTGCCGGGGCGGAAATGAACGCCGCGCTCGGTGGCAAGGTGGTGGAGCTGACCGGGCCCAACATCATCTTCAACAACTTCGGCACGGTTGATCCGGGATTGCAGGGACCTGTCTTCTCGTTGAGCGGTGGTGCCTTCATCGGCGCGGGGCCGAGCGGTGCGGTCAGTGTGTCAAACAACGTCGGTGGCACCCTGGGGGGGACCGGCATGATGTTTGGGCCCAGCCTGGGCAGCATCAATGGCTTGGCGCTTGGCGTGAACAACGGCGTGACCGGCACCACCATCATCACCAATGACGGCACCATCACCTCAAAACCGCTGTTGGGCCTTAGCGTGATGAATGCCGACACGGCCGTGGTCGGCGTCTGGGGTGGCTCGCAGGTCAACATGACCAATGCAGGGACGATTACCGGCCGAGTCGCGTTCGAGGCCTCGGCGTCGGGCAACAGCTTCACCAACATCGGCTCCATCAACGGCAGCGTGTCGCTGGGCGCCGGCAGCGAAAATACCTTCACCGCGGTGACTGGATCGAGCATCAGCGACGGCGGCGGAATGGGTGGCGAGCTCGGCGGGCCGGCCGACGTCAACCTGAGCTTTGCCGCCACCGGCAAGGTCGATGGCGGTCTCGGCGGTAACAACAGCCTGGTCCTGCAGAACACGATCGGCGCAGGCGGCGGTACTGGGGGAACCGGCACGGCGTCCAGTTCCACCTACGTCAACTTCAACAACCTGATGATCAACAGTGGCACCTGGACCTTGCAGGGGCCATTGGTCAGCGGCTTCACCACCCTCAATGGCGGCGTCGCCAGGTTCGACGACAACGCCACCTTCGGCAGCGGGACGATCACCGCCAACGGTGGCAGCCTCGAGGCCAGCAGCGCCGGTTTGAAGATCAGCAACCAGCTCTTGCTCGGCAGCGGTGGCGTTACGGTGCAAGGTGCCAATTCAACCACCTTGAGCGGGAGCATTTTCGGCAGCGGCAGCCTGAGCAAGTCCGGCAGCGGCGGCCTGACCCTCAGTGGCGCCAACAGCGGCTACACCGGCACCACGTCACTGAATGCGGGTACCTTGCTGGTGACCAACAAGGATTCGCTGGGGAGCGGCGCGCTCAACACCGCTGCCGGCACCAGCCTGGACAGCACCACCAACGTCACCCTGGCCAACAACATCGGCATGGCCGGCACCCTCAATGTGCTCGGCAGCAACGCGCTGACGCTGGCTGGCGTGCTCTCCGGCACTGGCGCGATCACCAAGTCCGGCACGGCCAGCCTGACCCTGACGGGCAACAACACCAACAGCGGCGTTACCGCGCTCACCGCCGGCCGCCTGATCGTCGGCAGCAACACGGCGCTCGGCACGGGCGCCCTCAACGCCGCGGCCGGTACGACACTGGATACCAGCACTGCCGTCAGCCTTGGCAACGCGGTGACCGTCGGTGGCGCGGTGACCGTCGGTGGCACCGCCAATCTGACCCTGGGCGGGGTAGTCAGCGGCGCCGGCAGCCTGGAGAAAAACGGTTTAGCCAATCTGAGTCTCAACGCGGCCAACGGTTACGCCGGCGGCACTGCGCTGAACGCCGGTACGATCACTGTCGGCAACAGCTCGGCGCTGGGTTCCGGCGCGCTGACTGTCAATGGTGTCGCGACGCTGGACAGCAATTCGCCGCTGGTCAACCTGGGCAACGCTGTTGTGTTGAATGACGGTTTGACCGTTGGCGGCACGCAGAACCTCATCCTCGGCGGCGTCACCAGCGGCACTGGCTATTTGATCAAGAAAGGCGCGGCCAATCTGTCTCTCAATGGCAACAACACCTTTGGCGGCGGTACCCGGCTCAATGCAGGTACGCTGACCCTTGGCAATGCCAATGGTCTGGGCAGCGGCGCATTGATCGTTGGAAGTGCGTCTACGCTGGATACCAGCACCGGCATGAGCGTGGGCAACAACATCACCCTCAACGCCGGCCTGACCCTGGCCGGCAGCAACACCCTGAACCTCAGCGGCGTGATCGATGGTGCCGGCAGCCTGACCAAGGACGGCTTTGGCGACCTGACGCTCAGCGGCAACAACACCTTCACCGGTGCGCTGAACATCACCTCCGGCAGCCTTACCACCGTCAGCAGCGGGGCGCTCGGCAACACCTCCGGCGCCAACATCAGCGCCGGTGCCAATCTCTATCTCAACAGCAGCGCCAGCCTCAGCGGGCTGAGCGGCAGCGGCAGCGTGCAGATTGCCGGTGGCAACATCCTGACGTTGGGCGGCGTGAGCAACACCAGCACCTTCGACGGTGACTTTGGTGGTAGCGGTGCGCTGACCAAAGTCGGTACCGGGACACTGAACCTCACCGGCATCAACGGCATCACCGGCAACACCAACGTCAACGGCGGCACGCTGAACCTCACAGGTTCCCTGGCCAGCTCCCAGCTCAATGTCAACAACGGTGCGACCCTCACGGGTACCGGTTCGGCGCTTGGTTTCATCACCGTCAACAGCGGCGGTCATCTGGGGTTGTCCTCGGGCAATACCTTGTCCACCTCGTCACTGATTCTCACCGCCAACAGCAATCTCGACGCGAGCCTCGCCACGCCATCGACTTCCTCGCTGATGAACATCGGCGGCAACCTGACCCTCGACGGCAATCTCAACGTCACCGATGCCGGCGGCTTTGGTGTCGGTGTCTATCGCCTGTTCAACTACATCGGCGCGCTGACCGACAACGGCCTGACTGTGGCGGGTGTGCCGGTCGGTTATGGCCTCGGCGACATCCTCGTGCAGACCCTGGGCAATCAGATCAACCTGGTGGTGTCGGCGCCGAGCACCAACATGCGTTTCTGGGACGGCAGCCAGACAATCTCCAACGGCAACGTGGATGGCGGTACGGGCACGTGGAGTGCCGGCGGCACCAACTGGAGCAATTCCAGCGGCACGGTAAACCAGACCTGGGCCGATGACTTTGCGGTGTTCCAGGGCTTGGCCGGTACGGTGACGGTAGATGGCACGCAACTGTTCACCGGCATGCAGTTCCTCACCGATGGCTACAACGTGGTGGACGGTACGTCGGGTCTGCTGACCGCCGTCAACGGTAGCGGTGGCACCACGGCGATGCGGGTCGATCCGCTCGTGACCGCCGTGGTCGGTGTGAACATCGACGGCAGCGGCATTCTCAACAAACTCGACGCAGGCACCCTGGTGCTCAATGGCGCCAACAGCTACACCGGTGGCACGCAACTGGACGGCGGCACCCTGGTGGTCGGCAGCAATACCGCACTGGGCACTGGCGCGTTGATCGCCAATGCCGGCACCGAGCTGGACAGCAACACCGCCGTGACCCTGGCCAACGCGACCACGCTCAACGGTAACCTCACCGTGCGCGGCAGCAATGCGCTGACCCTCAACGGCGTGATTGGCGGCGCCGGCGGTCTGATCAAGAACGGCGCGGCCAGCCTGACGCTGGGCGGCAACAATACGTTCTTCGGCCCTGTGAAGTTGAATGCCGGCGCACTGATGCTGGTGTCGGACACGGCGCTAGGCGCGGCAACACTCACCGCCAGCGGCGGCACCACGCTGGATACCAGCACCGCGTTGACCGTCGGTAATGCAATCGACCTGGCGGGCAACCTCGACATCGTCGGTAGCAATGCGTTGAGCCTCGGTGGCAGGGTCAATGGCGGCGGCAGCCTGAGCAAGAGTGGCGCGGCCAATCTGACCCTGGGCGGCAGCAACAACTTCCTCGGCGGCATCACCCTCAATGCAGGCACCCTGACCGCCGGCAACAACAGCGCCCTCGGTCTGGGCAATCTCACCGTCAACGGTGCCTCGGTGCTGGACAGCCAAGGCGCACAAAGCGTTGGCAACAACGTGGTGCTCAACGCCAACCTGACCAATGCCGGCAACAGCGACCTGACCCTCGCGGGCTCGGTCAGCGGCACGGGTGGACTGAGCAAGAGTGGCGGGTCGATCCTGACCCTCAACGGCATCAACACCTACAGCGGCGGCACCACGCTGAACGCTGGCACCGTGACCCTCGGCACCTCGGCGGGCCTGGGCTCCGGCGCAGTGACCGTGGCGGGCGCTTCGACCCTCGACACCACGGCGCCGCTGGTGCTGGCCAACAACGTCAACGTCAATGCCAACCTGAGCGTGGCCGGCAACAACAACCTGACCCTCGGCGGCGTGATTGGCGGGGCGGGCACCCTGACCAAGAACGGTCTGGCCGACCTGACGCTGTCCGGCAACAACACCTTCAGCGGCACGTTCGACGTGCAGTCCGGCAGCCTGACCACGCTGGGCAACTCGGCACTGGGCAGCAACGCCGGGGTCAATCTCGGCGCTGCGGCGACCCTCAATCTCGGCGGTTCCGGCAGTCTCGCCGGTCTGACCGGCAGCGGCACCGCACTGATCGGCGGCGGTAACACCCTGAGCATCGGCGGCAACAACGCCAGCAGCATTTTCGCCGGTGTGCTCACCGGCTCCGGCGAACTGCGCAAACTCGGCACCGGTACGCTGACCCTGAGCGGCCTCAACAGCCTGACCGGTAACACCACGGTCAACGCCGGCACCTTGAACGTCAGTGGCTCGCTGGACAGCGCCAGTGTGCTGGTCAACAGCGGTAGCACACTCACCGGCGGCGGCTCGCTCGGCGGGGCCGTGACCGTGGCGGACGGTGGTCATCTGGCCGGCGCCACTGGCAGTACCCTGTCGGTGAACTCGCTGGTGTTCAACGCCAACTCCAACTTCGATGTCGGCCTCGGCACACCGGTTTCCGGTGGCGGCAACGCGCTGGTCAACGTTGGTGGCAACCTGACCCTCGACGGCACCCTCAACGTCAGCGACATCGGCGGTTTCGGCAGCGGCGTGTACCGGTTGATCAACTACACCGGTGGCCTGACCGACAACGGCATGTTGATCGGCAATGTGCCCGGCAGCGTCACGCCGGGCGACCTGACCCTGCAAACCGCACTGGCCAACCAGATCAATCTGTTGGTCACAGCCCCGGGCGTCACCGTGCAGTTCTGGGACGGCAACCAACTCGTCGCCAACGGTTCGGTGGATGGCCGCAGCGGCACCTGGGGCACCGGCACCACCAACTGGACCGACGTCAACGGCACGACCAATCAGGCCTGGACCAACAGCTTCGCGGTGTTCCAGGGCACGGCGGGCACCGTGACCGTCAACGGCGCGCAAACCATCACCGGCCTGCAGTTCGTCACCGATGGCTACAGCCTGGTGAACGGCACGGCGGGGACGTTGAACCTGGTCAACAGTGCGATGGGCAATGCCACGGTCCGGGTCGATGCAAATTCCACCGCCACCGTTGGCGTAGCGCTCAACGGTGGCGGCCTGCTCGGCAAATACGACACCGGCACGCTGGTGCTCAATGCTGCCAACGGTTACAGCGGGGGCACCGCGCTCAATGGTGGCACGATCGTGGTGGGCAACAACGCTGCGCTCGGTACGGGCGCACTGACCGCTGCCGACGGCACCGCGCTGGATGCCAATACAGCAGTAAGTCTTGCCAACAACCTGGTCCTCAATGGTGGCTTGACGATTGCCGGCTCCAACGCCTTGAGCCTGGACGGCACGATCAGTGGCAACGGCGGCCTGATCAAGGCTGGGGCATCCAGCATGACGCTCAACGCCGCCAACACCTACGCCGGCGGAACGGTACTCGAAGCTGGCCGCACGATAGTGGGCAACAACGCTGCATTCGGATCGGGCGCGTTGACGGTTGCCGGCGCGGCCACACTGGACACAAACAAATCGGTCACGTTGGCAAACCAGGTGGTGCTCAACGCCGAGCTCGTCGTAGCAGGCAACGACGCGCTGACGCTGGATGGAAACATCTCCGGCACTGGCAGCTTGAGCAAGAATGGCAACAGCACGCTGACATTGAACGGCGTGTCCTCATACACCGGCGGCACCCATGTCAACGCAGGCACGCTTGCGCTGGGTGCGGGTGCAAGCCTGGCGGCCAATGGCGTGGTCAATCTGGCCAGTGGCGCCACCTTTGATCTGTCTGCCGGCAACGGTGCGCAGAGCTTCGGTACGTTGGTGGGTAGCGGCAAGGTCGAGCTGGGCACCAATACGCTTGCCTTCGGCGGCGCCCAGGATGGCGTGTTCGATGGGGTGGTGAGCGGTAGCGGCGGCCTCGTCAAACAAGGCGGCGGTATCGCAACGCTTACCGGCACCAACACCTATACCGGTTTGACGCAGGTGGCAGCCGGCACCTTGCAGGCGGGTTCGGCGGGCGCTCTGGTGCAGGGCGGTGGCTACCAGGTGCAGTCAGGTGCCACGTTGGATCTGAACGGCCACGCCTTGCAGGCCAGCAGCCTGAGCGGAGCAGGCGTTGTCACCCTGGGTACGGGGGATTTGACCGTCACTACCGCTACGGGTGTGGTCTCAAGCTTTGCAGGCCGGCTGGACGGCATGGGTGACCTGATCAAAAGCGGTGAGGGCACGCTGGCACTTGAGGGCGCGAGTACCTTGAGCGGGGACGTGCAGCTCAAGCAAGGCCGCATCAATCTCGGCAATGCGCAGGGCCTGGGCAGCGGCACATTGTTCATGGACGATGGCACCACGATCGCATTGACGGCCAATGGCATGACCATTGCCAACGCCCTGCACATGACCGGGCAGAACGATCCCATCATCGATACCGGTGGCAACAACGCGACCTACGCCGGTGCCATCAGCGGTGCAGGCTTCCTGAGCAAGCAGGGCGCCGGAACCTTGACCTTGAGCAGTACCGGCAACACCTATACCGGTGCGACCGAGATCGCCCAGGGCACGTTGCAGGCAGGTGCCAGCAACAGCTTCAGCGCCACCTCGGCACATGCGGTGGCACGTGGTGCGGTGCTGGATCTGGCCGGCTACAGCCAGACCCTGTCCAGCCTGAGCAACAGCGGTACCGTAAAGCTCAACAGCAACAACGGCACCGCGCCGGGGACCGTACTAAAAATCACCGGTGCCTACGTCGGCAACAATGGCAACCTGGGCCTGTCCAGCGTGCTGGGCGCCGATGGCAGCAGCACCGACAGGCTGCTGCTCAGCGGCAGCGCGGCGGTGGCCAGCGGCAACACCACCGTCTACATCACCAATGCAGGCGGTCTCGGCGCCCAGACCACGGGCAACGGCATCCAGATCATCGGCACGGAAAACGGCGCCAGCCTGCAGGCGGGCAGTTTCAGCCTGGCCGGCGGCCATATCGATGCCGGTGCCTTCGAGTACCGCCTCACCCAGACCGCGCAGGGAGCCTCGCTGCATTCGACCACGACCCAGGTCGACCCGGGCACGCCAACAACAACCTACCGTTCGGAAGTGCCGCTGCTGTCGGCCTTGCCCGCACAGTTGCGGCAGGCCGACATCAGCATGCTCGGTGATCTGCGCAAGCGCATGGGCGATGACGCCGCTGCAGCGACGACGGTCAGCGCCGATGCGGGCGCCAATCGCCGGGTCTGGGGGCGCTTGCTGCGCACTGACCCGAAGATCCGCCAGCAAGGCACGGTCAGCCCGGAAAGCAGCGGTGATCTGAGCGGCTTCCAGGCGGGTATTGATCTGTATGCCAACGATGCGCTCAACGCCGGCATCTACGTCGGCCAGCTGGAAGGCGACATGCGCGTGCACGGTTTTGCCGGTGGCGTGCAGGGCAAGTACGTAGGCTACAACGACCTGTCCAGCCGCTACCTGGGCGTGTATGGCAGCTGGCAGGACAGTGCCGGCCGCTATCTCGACGCGGTGCTGCAAGGCGCTGACCATCGCAGCGACCTGCGTATGGCCGAACAGGCGACGCAGGCCCGCAGCAAGGGCAATGGCGTGCTGGCCTCGCTGGAAGTGGGCCAGTCCTTTGCGTTGACCAGCAACTGGCAGATCGAACCGCAGGCGCAGTTGATCTACCGCAAGCTTGATCTGGACGACACCAGGCTGAGCCTGGCGACGGTGAGCAACGAGGCCGACGATGACCTGACACTGCGCCTTGGCGCACGCTTGAAGGGCAGCTTCGCCACCACGGCGGGCGTGATGCAGCCCTATGCACGCATCAACGTCTACAAGGCCAGTGGCAGCGATGATGTCGCCAGCTTTGCCGCGCCGGCCGGCGTCACCGCGATCAAGGCCAAGGGCGGCTATACGTCGACCGAGATGGCGCTCGGTGCCAGCCTGCAGCTCAATCCGCGCAGCGCGATCTTCGCCGAACTGGGCAAGCTCTGGGCCAATGGCGGTGACAGTCGTGTCGAGAGCGGGGTGCAGGCCTCGGTGGGTGCCAAGCTGCAGTGGTAAACGCAAGCGCGTAGCTCGCACGTAGGCAGGCTACGCAGTAAAAACCAGGGCCCGCAGTCATTCCGCTGCGGGCCTTTGCGTTTATGGCGGATGGCGGGCAGGCGGTGGGCGAAACGGCGCGGAGTGGCGTGTGGGTGCTGCGATGGCTTTCCAGCGTGGAGCGCAGTGGTCCGTGTGGCGCAGGCCTGTGCGTGGCAGGCGTTGTCGCTGCTTCCATGGGCAAGAACAATCACGACTCCCTGGCGTCATTGCGATCCAGTTGGCGGTAGCCTATCGCTTCGGTCAGATGCGCCCGTTGGATCGCGGTTTCGGCGGCAAGATCGGCAATCGTCCGCGCTACCCGCAGGATGCGATGCATCGACCGCGCCGAGAGCTGCAGGCGTTCCATCGCCTGCTCGAGCAGGTCTTCATCGGCAGTGGACAGGCGGCAATCGCGCAGGGTTTCCGCCTGCGTCAGATACGCATTGGCCTTGCCGGCACGTTGCAGTTGACGTGCACGTGCCTGCATCACCCGTTCGCGTACCTGCGTGCTGCTCTCGCCGGCGCTGGCATCGCCACGTAGTTCACTCGGCGCCAGTCGCGGCACCTGCAGATGCAGATCGATGCGGTCCAGCAGCGGCCCGGAAATGCGCGCGCGATAACGGCGGATGCTTTCCGCCGAACAGCGGCAGCGCCCGCTGCTGTCACCGGCCCAGCCGCACCTGTACACGTTACGTTCGCGGTCATGGACAGCGCGAACATGCCTTACATCAGAGCTTCACTGGCTGCGAGGCGATGTCCATGGCAGACCTCTAGAGACCATGGACAAAATATCAGGTCAGGGAGTAGAGGGGGGCAAGCAGCAAGTATTGAGATGATCTATCTACTGTTTGCCAAGCTTTTTTGGTGGTAGTCAGAAGGATCGGGAATATTTCTCATCGGATGAGGTCGAGTGCGTATGCCGGGCGCAGACTGCTATCCCGCCCGACAATCTCTCTATTTAAAGTCTCATCGTGAGATCTTTACTAGGCACGCATTGATGCAGTCGCGGGGGTATTCTCTGGTCGATTGCTAGATAGTTCGCGGCTGGACGTTAACTCGGTCATAAGTTTCAGAGCGCTGGCAAATCCTTAGGGTTCTGTATCTATAGCCGATCATATGTAGCCTACGGGTGCTCTTCCCATAGGCGTTCGTCCGGAAATAGCTTGTTAATCTCGTGTATCGCTAATAAAGGCAGACTCTCCTGTGCCACAGTCAGCCCGGACAGATTAAAGGTACCTATCACCCTGCTTTGTAGCCATGATGCAACAAGTTGCGCGCGACGATAACTGACTTCCTCTTCCAGTGAGCGGCGTGGCAAGAGAATTACTAAAAGTTCACAATCAAGTGCCTCAGCTGCGTTCGAAAGCGAAGTCATGCTGATAGTGCCATTTTCTTCTCCTAGTTCGATTCGTGCCACTCGCTGTACGCTCACGCCAAGCCTCTTTGCGAATGCGCGGCGCGGCATGCCAAGTGCCTCGCGGATGGCACGAATCCAGCCCTTTTTTGGGGCAAGAAGTATAGATTTAGGTATGGATCTTAGGGCTGCGAACCGATGGTCAAGCTGCTTTCTTGCTAAATGTCGCATTACTCGCGTAACCGTCATTTTTCCTCCTGTTGGTTGAGATTAATGCTTGAGGATTGATTGGTGGTATTAGATGAATAGTATTCGGAGCTCTTCTAGGGGGCTGCTTCTCTGTACTCCAAGAGATATGTGCGAGAAGCCTTTGCCAGTTTTCCATTACAGAGAACTGGAAGGGAAATCTAACCAATAGCTGGATCCAATCTTCAGGATTTTCTCCAACGCTGCGTCAGTAGTGATTGGCAGTCGCCACTGCGATCCTGGAAGAAAACAGAAGTCAGTTCGGTGAAGCCTGCCTGAGGATTCCCTTGCTACAAGCCATTTCGCCTTCGAGTGCATTTCTCGCACCATTGTGGCGACGGAGGTGGCTTCGTTTCCGTCGGTTCGCAGTAGTTCGCTTGCAGCTCCGCGAGAAGAAGACCAGAGCACATAACGCTTTCTACCCAAACTGAGGCGCCCCCATTCGTACCCTTGGCTGTCCAGGATGTGCTCGGCAAGGCGAGGATCTATGCAGTGCCGGCGCAGCAGGTTGTTTAGGTATCCCAACACTTCTCCGTCAGCGAGCTGTAGCCAAAGCCAGCGCTTTGCTCGACTATCGAGAGTGCAGCTCCAATTTTCCAAGATGTCTGATAGCGCAGTCGCTAGGTCGCCGCACATCGGCCAGTCGTTGCGATAGGTCCAACTGAGTGGATCGTAGAGTGAGCGTCGAACGGCACCTGATGGGGAGGTTCTGGTCGCAATGACGCCGATGTCTCCTAGAAGTGCTATGA
The DNA here is from genome assembly GCF_056756175.1 of Stenotrophomonas sp. STEN240. NCBI lineage: Bacteria > Pseudomonadati > Pseudomonadota > Gammaproteobacteria > Lysobacterales > Lysobacteraceae > Stenotrophomonas > Stenotrophomonas sp. STEN240. Next base: position 48,028 of record NZ_JBRRBO010000013.1, read on the forward strand.
GGCGTCGAGCGACTGCGGGATCCGAACACACCGGAGCATTCAGCCAAGTTGATCGCTCAAGCGCATACCAAGCACATGTGTATAGCGGGCCCAGAGATACGGCTATGCGGCCAAGTTCGGGCCAGTATGGAATGAGGGTCGATTTGTCATGGCCATAGATCACTCGATGCCCGGCAAGCTCTTCCAGAAATGGTGCAGCAAGCAGCTAGTCTACATGATTTTCGTGTAAGTGCCTCCCCCCGCCTAGGCTTTAGCCGCTCAATGGGGCAATGGCATGGCTACGAAGACGATCTATCAGAATGCCTATCTCCACTTGGTTGGAACTCTTCGTGCCCGTCGCGAGTCGATGAGCATTAGTCAGACCAAACTAGCGGCCCATCTGGGTTGGCCTCAGCAGAGGGTCTCGATGATAGAGGCCGGTTCGCGACGTTTAGATCTACTAGAGTTTTGCCGCGTAGCATCGGCTCTTGGATACTCGATGACTGAGGTCTCCGAGTTAATTTCAGTTGCTTGGAAAGCTGCCAGAACCACATCTATCAAGTGATGCGCTGTCGATGGGAGAGCTGCTGATTGGTATGACGGCAGAGTCGTATGGGATACCCTGCCGCTTTCTAACGCACTCAGCAGATGAGTAGTTTAAATCCATGGGTTGCTGTGGATTATGATTGTCCACGTAACTGTTAATGATATAGGGCCGTCAATCGATAGCCTGCTTACCTACATAAGATCACCAAAGTCGTCATTCAGGCGACCCGTCGCGACCTTCCATGCCATTCGAAGAGCATTTGCATCGACCAGTGCGTGATGGCGACACAATTTTAGTTCCGGATGCTTCGAAAACCACCTCTCAAGATGGCCAGTCGTAATGGCATCTCTGCTCATCAGAGTGCACGGGAAGGTTGGCTGTGGTTCGAGTTGGCTTGCTGCCTCGTCGTAACCCCAAGATAGTATCTGCCGGAACAACTGCAGATCGTTCGGATAGTCCGCTATGACATGGGGCGAGCTTTGATCTTTCAGGAAGGCGAGAAGCGCTCCCGAAAGGGCATCGTCAGTCAAAGCGTAAGAGCCTCGCTGCAGCAGTGGATAGACCGTTGTCGCCACGAACTGCGTGGGCGCTGAAGGTAGAGGATCGCGCTCGGCGTAAAACGTGCTCGTCCCGTCCTCGCTGATTAGCGCGATGCTCACAAGCTCGCGTCCTTCCTCGTCTGCCCATTCGGTATCTAGGAACAAATACGTGATTGAACATATCCAAACTGACATACCTGCATTGCCCTCTATCGATCTCACTTGCAACCTCGTTGCGATTCGACGAACATCACAGTTTCGCTATTGTAATGGCGACAGGGAAGGGGGGGGCGCGGATGGTTACAATCGCAGACATCAAGGCCATGGTTGCTGCAGCACCAGGGCCGCTAGTTAACGGACCGCCGTTGGTGCAAGGTCAGTTTTTACGTTTCGATGGAGTGCTTTCTACATACAGCATCCACTGTGGTTGGAACATCCAGTTGGCGAATGCTTGTGACGACCTTTGGGGGGGATTTAACGTCCAGCTCCTAGAGTACCTTGCCGCCCAGCGCGAAGCTGGTGTCGACATTACCCAAATAATGGAAGAAGTCCAGATGGATGACGCCCACTGGCACTGGCTTGCTAAATCTGTTCATTATATGTCAGATGAATACCGGTGGTTTTTCCTGATAGCGGATGACGCTCCACAGGGCGCGTGCCTGATCTACTTCCCGAAAGAAAGTGCCATTGACGGTCAGAATATTTTCTACATTGAGTACATCGCCACCGCACCTTGGAATCGCCATAATCCAATGTCCACGAGGAGGTTCAGGGGCGTTGGTACTATCCTAGTCGATCTTGCAAAAGACTATGGCGTGCGTCAGCTAGGCCTACGGCTTGGATACTGCTTGCACGCGCTTCCCAGGGCGGTGCCGTTCTATGAATCCTTGGGGATGTTGGCGTTCCCTGATCGCGATAAGGACGACCTTCCCTATTTTGAGATGCCGCCATTGGCTCCCCCACCGCTAGCTCCGGCACATGGAGTCGCTAATGGACTTTGATGACTTCCCTCTTAGCCCAAACCGATCAGTGAGAGCTAAAAGCTATCTGGATGCCTATCTTGAAGCTCAGAGAACTCTGAGGGCGAGTCCTAAGTACAAGGATTGGGGGCGCTCGCGGGACCTGTTGGCCCTCACGAATCAGATCTATGCTAAAAGCCAAAGCGGCACCACACTTCTAAGAGCTCACAGTAGTGCAACTTCGGAAGCTGTTTCAGCTTGGCTGTCGAAATTGTTGACCATCGCTCATTGGGCTGTGATCAGTGGACTACCTAAGCCATTTTGTGGGGTAGACACTGAGTTCATTCAGAGCATTCCACTCACAAGCAAATCTGTAGATGGAATTCGAAGCCTAGAACGCCAGCTCCTCGCGCAGGGAATTATTTTAATACACCATGCAGCAGCGCCCGGTTCAAAGGTGGACGGATGCGTGATGAAGTTGGATACAGGGCACATGATGATAGGAATGTCGCTTCGCTATTCGCGGCTCGATTACTATTACTTCACCCTCATGCACGAATTGGGACATATCGCGCTTCATGCCAATCAACTCAATGTCCCTATCGTTGATGATCTAGATGAGGCAGAAGATCATGAAAGCGAAATTGAGATCGAGGCGAATCGATTCGCCAGGGACGCGCTGATTCCCAGAAATGAATGGAGAACCGCAGAGGCTCGAAGGTCACTGAGAAAAGACGATGTGACGGCTTTCGCCCGAAAGATCGGAGTCGCGCCCCAGATTGTCGCCGGCCGCATCCGGAACGAACAGAGGCGGCATGATCTTTTCGGAAACCTGGTTCATGAGATTAATATTAGGGAGGTCTTGAGTGATGCGTAGGTACACGCCCTTCTTGAAGATGAAGGCGAATGAGTATGGCGCCCTTAAAGAGCTGCCGGCCGACATCTATCCGCGAATTGTTCCTTTCTTCGACTTGCCGCATAAGAAGGAGCGAGACCTCGCAGGTTTGGACAAGCTAATTGCAGACTCGTCCAGGAAAATGAGGAGATTGGAGAGTCGCATTCCGCAATTTTTCCTCGATATGTACGACATTCCCGACAGCCTAGCCAGCCAAGGAATTGGTGTATTCAATGCGGTTGCGCTTGCGTTCCAAGGTCAAAATTTCATACCAGTGGCAGGGCTTGATCGCTCCCCGACATACATTTCGTCGATACTTGCAGCACAGGCTAGCGGTCTTCTGACATCAAAGACGCTAGCGATTCGACTCGTCGAAGATGACTTCCAATCGTACTCAGCCTGCAAAAGCGACCTTACTGTTTTAGTGGCCAGTGCGAAGTCGGCGGGATTTGAGGATTTCATCCTGGTTCTGGATATGCGAGTTTGCGTGAGCAAGTCGCCGAACGATCTTGCCTCTGCACTGTTGAAATTCATTGGGTCAGTGACGCAAACGTCGATTTTCAGCCAAGTCATCATTACGGGCTCATCGATCACAGCCATGATTGTCCAGCTCGTGCCCACCGAAACAACCCAAACGGTCGAGCGAGTCGAAATCCAGACGTTTAATCTGATTAGTTCGCTGCCGAATAATCTGGTTGGATTTGGTGACTACACAATTGTAAGTCCCGACTACAGCGAATTAGATGTTCCGAAAGAGTTCCTTCGCAACATCACTGCGCCAAAGCTATGCTATTCATACGATGATGTTCACTACATAGATCGAGGTGGGGCGCTGAAAACGCATAAGCTTGGAAACCGGCAATACAATAGCATGGCGGCTAAGTTGATCTTGGAGCCATTCTTCCGGAAGCCTGGATACTCGTTTGGCGAAGATTTTTTGGTGGAGAAGGCGCAGGGGCAAGGTAAACTTGTGATGCCTTCTTCGATTCTGAAGCCAACAATTTGTGCACACATGACTTACATGGTTAGAGCCCATCGCTTGTTTGTCTGACGCTTTACTAATAAATTACCTATGTGATAGGTGATCTCTTTCAGAGGCCGCTCTATCGCAATTTTAGCGGCCAGTTTCTCTCGGCTCATTTTCTTTAGCTGATCATCAGAAGGATTGCATAGGCTAATAAGTTCGCTTCTCCATAGAGTTAGTAGGGCGACTTCCTTGTTGAAATGTGGGCTACGCTTTGCTGCGCGAATTCGACGAAATACCACATCGGTCTTGCCCTCCGACGCTAAGAGAATACCCCAGTGTTCTGGAGCGAGTGAGGTTGCGGTCGAAAGATGGTTGTGAGTAGTGACCAGAGTCGTTCTGATGAAGGCAAGGTCATAGAATGAACCTTGACGCACGATTCGCCGAATCTCGTCGCCTTCGCCCTTGATCTCGTAGCAATGCGCTGCAACTTCATCTACGGTCACAACGTCAGCAATCGCGTTACCGTTATGGACCCGAACCTCATCAAGGATTGCCACAGGTGCTGATCTGGCCAGATGCGATTTCAATGCAAATCGAATCCGCTTGTCCGCAAGCTTGTTCATGACAGAGTTGAGAAGGAAACCTCGCACAAGGATAGCGCGAAAGCACGGATACCCTCAAACGGCTTAGCGGAAGGCGCTCTTTACTTCGCCGTGGGTAGCGTGTCGGTAAGAACTCTATACGCCTCTGCATCGCGCAGCTTTTGTAGGAGCCTCGCAGGCTTTGGCATGTCCGTTCTTATCCGAAACCAGGCACTGCAGCGCTGAATCTAATGGGTCTGGCAGCTGGATCCGGGCGACTCTCACCCTTCATCTTGGGGGCTGTCTTGCTCCCGTTGCTGCAATGTAAGCATGTGCTCGCGTCAAGGCTGTCGGAAATTAGGTGCTTTCCGAGGTCGAGCTGTACCTAGTGCCCATGTTGCTCGGCGGAGCCAGCTTTCCGATCTTCCTGCGAATCGTGTTCGCTGATCATGCGGCGTCCAATCTCATTTGCCTATGCCAGGCAAGCTGCAACTCGCCCAACAAAGCTACTATGTAACCAAAAGGCAAGGAGCCAGGGGCGTGTTGGAATTTAAGATGACTTCTCCGTGGACAACCTCTTGGTCACCGCTTCAGGATCGCTATCAGATCAGGCGTGAGTTCGAACGATGGTTGCCTAAACATGACGGTGGCAAGGCAAGGTACAAAAGTCCGACCTATGACGAGGAGGCCCTGATCGCGCTGTGCCGCCGGTATCGTTTGGAGTTCGGTGGCGCTTCCGATGAAATACTCATGGCCTGGGATGCTTGCCCGGGACGAATCAATGACAAATGTCCCACGTCTGCAGAGCTGCGTCAGATGGGGTGGCTGGTATTTGACGGTGGCCGATGGGCTCGCTCTAGTGATGAGCCAGAGAATGGGGCTAAAGCGCCTCCGCTGAATTCGAGAACGGAGCGTTTTCTCGATGGGCTCGCCAGAATTGATCTCGTAGAGAGGGGAAATCCCGGTGACCTGAGTGCTCCTGCGCTTGAGGTTAAGAGGTGGGTGGAGAACCGGCTTGATGAGGAGCTACCGGTCAGAGATGCGTCGTGGCTAGCAAGGCGGTTGTGGACCGAACTTTGCCGGGCAGAACTGGCTGACGTCGTTGATTTAACTGCGGATGACGAGTCGGTTGAGTATGCAGCCTCAACCGATGGGAAACACGTCTGCAGTTCTCAATCGTCTTTTGACGGCTTGATTGATAGAACATTCTTGCAGTGGCAGGCTTGGTGCGAATTGCTTCACTGTCCGGCGCAGTGGGACTACCGCTGGAGCGCGCTTGAAAGAAGATTCTGCCACGAGGCAGCCATTCGTGTTCTCAATAGGCAGCAAATCTGGCGCGACTGGGAGACCGTGGTTGCACAGGTCTCCGCGGCGAACAGAGAGGGCGAGATTGCCGAGATTAGGTCGGGTTCCCAGAAGGAGGCGGCGAGCAATGAATGCTCCGTGTTCAATCGCTTTGATTACCTAAATAGGCAGGATGTCCAGAGACTGGTGATGGATCAACTGCTGCAGTCAAGTTCGATAGGTTTTGCTTTCGGTCTGCTATGTTCCGAGATTGAGCATACCTCCGGCGGGACCCGCATCGAGGCGAGTATCAAGGCTGTAATGGATCTAGTGGCTGACCATCCAATAGCCATGCAACACCTGATTTTCAAGGTGCACAACGCTCCAGTGCTCCTAGTTGACATGCTTCTGTCTGAGCGCACGGCCGCCTGGGCCGTGAGGGTCATAATGCAATACCCTAATTTCGGGGGAAGGCTGGCGGAGTACAGGGCGGTCAGTGACACCCAAATGAAGTCCTTCGCAATCCGTGATTCGCTATCCATATTAGCTCATCAGTTTCAGTCCGGACGGGCCGATCTTCTAGAGTTGGCGTCACTAATCACTTGGTGCTACTCCGCTTGCAGTCAGGTCTCGCAGGAAGATTCTGAGCGAATAGAACTCATTGGAAGAGAACTGCTTGGCATGATGGCAAGTGGAGCTGAAAATGATCAGTCGCTGGTTCTGCAGCATCTCATGGGCCAGGCTAGGGGTGACTGGAACCCATCAAAGGCATGCTTCAAGGTCTTGCTTGATGCGGCGCGTATCCTCCCAGTTTCCAGTCATCTTGATCTGTCGCCCGTGGTCAGTCTCTATGTACGCATTTGCCGTGACCTGAAGTTGGATCGTACGGATGCGTCTTGGTTACCAGCGACGTTCTGTGCAAGCCTCGTGGAAATTGGCCTGTCGAGCTCGTCTTCCGGCGAATCGCTCTTGCGACCCGTTGACGCAAGGGGCATTGCGCATAGGGCGTATTCAAAACATGACCATGCTGTGCAGTACTCATTGGCTAAGACACTTAGAACTCACGTGCAGCTTCTTGCACGTGCTATCAGTGGCTGGCCCAGTTCATCGGTGCCTAAAGTAGTTGTTGATGCGCTGCTGGAACTGATCTCCACTAGTGTCATTCAACACGGTGAGAAGGGTTGTGTGCCGGCGCTTACCGATAGGTACGCGCCAGATAGGATCTTCCGTAAGGAGCAGACGTCACCAGCACAGGACCTTACCCAGGCATGGCGAGCACTAAGACCTCGTCAACAGCAAGCTATGCTGCGGGCCATTGCAGAATCCGATGATCCTGCCTTTCTCGCTGAAATCTGCGTGATGCTTCCAAACAAGAAGAGAGGGCCTGTCCGAACAAAGTTGCGAAGCATGGGGCCGACCACTGCTGCTTCAGTGTGGACATGGTCGGAAATGGAGCGGCGAATCAGCTTGTTGCTGGATGCCGATGAGAGGGACGTGGCTCGTCAACACCTGAATGCTATTGAATCACTGTCTTTGAAAGCGCCGATCGAAGTAAAACGCAATATTTTCGACCTGCGGCTTCGATTGCTTTTCAAGGAGAGGGACTGGCCCAAGCTCGATAAACTGAGTCTCCCTGAAAGTCTCGACCCAAAGTTCGCCAGGCAAGCAGAGGATTCACTGCTATTTTGGCGTGCGACATCACAATTGGTTCGATCTGGGGGCGATTTGACCAAGGCCAAGTTGGTGTTTGATCGGCTTGCTGCTCGGCACGGGAGCGCCATCGCCTACAGAGAGAACGCCTATGCTGCGGCTTTGCGTTTGCTGCTTGACACCGGCCCTCATCCCTTGGGCACGGAAATGAGATTGGAAGGGGAGAAGCTGCTGGTTGGAATGAATGAATTTATTCAGAAGCATGGAAGCGAGGTGAGTAGCAGCCTTCTCACCAACCGTGGGGTGCTTCTCGTTGCATTAGATAGGTCCGAGGAAGCATTGGAAAGTTTGGCGCCGATTCGAGCCAAGAAAAAGGCGCTTGGGCTTGAGCATGTTGCGGCGCTGGCGATGTCGAAGCTGGGACGAAATGAAGAGGCACGGACTGTTCTTGACGCTGCCATTGGCGAGTTCGGGCGTGTAAGTGACCTTGTTGAGCTTCGGGCTTCATTGTCGGACGGGATTACACTCAACGCTCCTGTGGTGGTGGCGACTAAAATAGACGCATTGTCCTCGATACAATCTTCTTTACAGAAGATGCGTGAGCTTCAGCCGACGGAGATAGCTCAGCTGTTCGAACCATCTGGCGGTGGGCTTAGAGGCTTTCTGGTTCGGATTGTTTCGAGATCCGTCGCAGGGCTTCAGCACATGGGGGCGATTCTTCGCGATCGTGGGCATGCGAAATGTGTGGGGGATTTGAACTCGCGTCAAGATCCGAGAAAAAGCGCGAAGTACGAGAACGATCTGAACACGGCGCTAAGAGAGATTCTAAATGCGCGGCTCGCTTTCATCCGTTGGGACGTTGCGGATCAATCTCTCGGTGGATCTACGGAGAAGGGGAATCTTGGAGAGCGAGATCTTGTAATACGGGCTTCAGGTCAGGAAGTAGCGGTTCTAGAGGCATTGGTTTGCAAGTCTGTTGACAAGGAGAATATCAAGGCTCACTTTCACAAACTTATCGCTTATGGGCAATGCGGAATCTACTTTCACATTATCTACGCCTACAAGCCGCTCGGTGCATTGCTTAGCTATATCGATGGGATGATCACAACCGAAGTGCCAGCGTGTCTTTCCTATCGAAGGCACACCCCGTTAGACTATAAGGATCATGAGGTGGCTGGGTTGATTGCCACCTACGAGTATGATCATCGGCAGGTGGATGTGGTCTTCCTGATCGTAGAGTTGAGTAATATTGGGTAAAAAGCCGGAGCGCAGACGCTCCAGCCATAACCAAGTTACGGACCTGTACGATCGACGACTTGGCTGGCAGGAACGTTGGGGATCCTGATGGACGCGATGCCCCCGGATGCGGACGATGTCGCTACATTAACCGCATGACCTGAGCAGTAATCGGTGCTTTATTACAATATATTCATCGACCGCATCCGATATGAGTGACGTTGGACGGAGTGAGTGCACGTAAGCGAGAGTTTTCATTAGTAAGCGCTAAAATGAGAGCATCGGCCTCCGCTAGGAGGCCAAGCGCTTTGTCGCGTTGCAATTCAAGCGCCTTAATCCGGTCCCGCAGGTCACGATTGCGGGTGCGTTGAACACGACTAGTGTGCAGTTTTGATGGTGGCACTTCTTTGCTGTTCTCAGCAACCCAGTACTGTATCTCTTCTACCAGGTTCGGGAATCTTGATTTCCTAAGCGCAGAAGGATCACAGCCGGCCTCTCGGGCGACGTTGTTCTGCGTAACGTGACTTCCCTTCGGCAAGATCCTGGTTTCGTTTAGTTTGAGTCTCGTGAAAGCATCTCGAAACGATCTTTCGGCGCGACCAATCTTATGGTTGCTATATGGACTTGAGGGCATAAAGCGCGTTCTCGATGGCTCGCTTCTGAGCTTGCAGCGATTCTTGAAGTGGGGAGTTCTCTGGTGCGACAGCGAGTCGCGACTCTATAACCTTGCCGAGACTGCCGATGGTAGGAATCTTTTCTTTGTCGAAGATGGCATCAGCGCATGGTGGAGAGCCATCTCCTCCCCCGCATCGGGTTATGTTGTCGATTCCACCGTAAGCGCATGGGTTTGGATTCGTGCAGCCTCCCAATAAAGTCTCTCTATAGGCAATCTTTCCAGATTTTGCAGCCGCGGAAAGCTGCTTCGAGTTACTTTCTGTCAGTAATGACAGGATCTGAGACTTTCGTGGATTTCCATGCGGACTAACAAAGCGGGGGAGTGAGAGTTGCGAGAACTCAATTGCAACCATTTCGTACATTGTTCGAATATATTCTGCTTTCGCACTGTCGTTGAGCGGAAAATTTAGATGATAGTAGCCCTGTCCGTAGTAGCGGCTCATCGCGCGACTGGCGTGCTTAAGCTGGTACTGAAGGGATGAGTCTCCCACTATCCCCGAGGCGGTCATGTTTACAGCCCCAGTCCGACGCAGCTGATGCCACGCAATTGGCCACACCTTGCCCACCTCGAACAGTTCTGGGTCTAGGCTAGGTGTCACGAGACGAGCAATCTCAAGATCCGCACTGGTGATTTTCATAATCTGGCTATCGAAGAGCTGTGGGAATCTCTCTATGAAGTTCCTATAGCTTTGAGAGGTCTGTCTAATGGCGATAGGGAGATTCATATCGCCTGCCCTGCCGCCCCAAGGCTCATAAGGCCTGAGAGTTAGAAATGGGGCACGCAAGTCATCATCGGTGACCGGGACATCAGGGTTGGCGTCCGCGGCAAGCATTCGAAGCTTGGCAACGCAGGCCATCGCTTCTACTGCGGCATGGGATGTAGGTGCGGTGATCCATCGGGCATCGTCGTCCTCAACGGTCTTGGTCGTAACGCCCTGTAAGATGTGAATATCGTCCCCTAGATCATCTCGCTCAACGGTCAGACAGTCAGAACGCAATGACCACGCTTCCTCGATGCGCATGAGCGAGAAGTTCGCAAGATATGCGGTACCAACAAATCCGATAAGGGTGAAATACGTACTGAGAGAGTGGATGCCGCGTCCTGACTTCTCTAGACTCTCCCCAGGTTGAAGAAGCCAACGTTCCAGCAGGCCGTCTATACCGAATCTACGTGCCGTTAGGTGGAATGGGCCGTGGAACAAACGGCCATCTGTGGATTCGCCTGCTCTTCTATGGCCGCCGAAGGGCCTGTGGCCGGACTTCGTTTCTCTTCGGCACGCTTGAGCTAGGGACCCTGAGTTTCTAGCGTAGGCATCAAGACAAAAAAGATAGCATGCTTCGATTTCCCGTCGATTGTCATTGAAATCATCGATGCAGGCCTTTAGACGGTTTAGCTGATACTGCCAAATTCTGGGTGGAATGTACGGAGTCTGTTCCTTCTCGTGCTTGGAGAGCGATGCACCAATTGCTTTTAAGTTCTCCGTATCAAGTAAATGAAAGCCTAAGGAATCGCGTAGTTCCCACAGTTGATGCAGAAGCGTAAGTCCGTAGTGAGCTGATGAGGGGGCTAGAACTCCTGCCACGAGATCAACAGCGCGAGGAAAGCGCATAAGGTCGCTCGCCTTGATGCGGTTCTGCGAACAAAGTACAAAGATGGGTCGTATTATCTCGAAGCGCCTGAGCAGCGCTTCAGGTGATCTGGCTCGAACGGGGCCGTGAAGCCACCAAGCCGAAATCTGGCGCAATAGGTTCGCATTTTCATTTGATAGGCTGGGGCAGTTCTTGCGCGGTGGGCCGTCACCAAAGTTGAGAGTGACGGGCTTGCCAGCCCAGACGTTGAGATTCCACTTATGGTCACCGTAGTAGCTGACAGTTCTCCCGGAAGCGTCCACGATAATTGGGAAATCTTGAGGAGGAGGCCAAGTCGGTAGCGGAGGTGTGTGCTCCGATTTGCTCAGTTGGCTATCAAAACGCTCCGAAGCCGAAAGACTGTGCGCCTTCACTTAGCCTCCAGAAGTTGAATAAAACCATCCCATGCCGGGTGGAATCTGCCTTCACGAACTCGATCCCGCGCTTCATCCACCCACGCCGATCGCAAGCTGCTCGCTTCTCGGAAGGAGGCAAGCTTGGCATCAATTCGTTCGATCACTGCAACCGCGGGGTGCGGGGAAACTTCTTCTTGGATCGGACGGAATCGAGATAGCTCAAGGCACTTGTAGTAACTAAAGCTAGTTAATGACCACACATAGTCTTGGGTGTCCATATCCCGGTGGAACTGACAGAAAAGACAACCGCTAGGGCTAATGCAATCGGGCGTTGGATATGCGGGAGGAAATCTAGTGGGCGAAGTGGTTTGTGGATTCTGCCCAACGCATGTTCCCGGTCCAGGTGGAGCCCTGCTCGAATCATTGAGCGCATGGAATCTGGAGATCTCCCTTGCAGCTGTTTGATGGTGAGGCCTTTCGTATATGCGAAGAAGGGTTTCCTTCGAGTGCTGCGCCATCTGAGCTGTAATCTCGGGATCGCGACTGCGCCGGAGTACCCAGTTAACTCTAGTGCTTCTGAGCTCCATGGGTCGAACGCACTTTATGTTGAGCTCCTTGCAATGATGGCGTATAGATTTAAAGCCGGGGGCGGTGGCGAAGGATGGGATTTTTCCGGAGTACATGTAAGGAAAGAGTCTTTGATCTTCCTCTTCCGGAATAATGGCGTCCAGCCATTCGATATATTTTTGGAAAAGGGATCGATACTCTCTGAATATCCTGAACTCAGATTCTCCCCCCATTCTCCTTTTGTAGGCCCTATAAACCAAAAAGTTCTCACCTTCTGATCGATAACGAAAGCTGCCTCGTTTCAACTTGTACGCTTGAGTCAGATTCATGCCGGTTTGCGCGATAAACATGAGGAGCTCAGCATCTACCCTTAGATTGATCGCCGGGTATCTACACCTGATTGATGCCGTGTCTTTAAGGGGCGACCGCGCATCCAATGCTTTAACCAGTCTCGACAATGGCGCGCTAAAGTGAAGGCCTTTGATTTCTTTGGAAGGTTTGAGTCCGCACCAGACGAGTGCTTTCTTTCCAATTCGGAGCTCAATTTCTATAGGGAGAGGTCCCCTGATTGCCTCGACTGTGAGAGCTTGCGTGATGTCGAAAAGTGCGTGTCCGAATTCGAACGTTTCGGCGAGGTTCTGCTTGTCAGCTTTTGTGCTTAGGACTTTTTTCTTGACTGGAACCGCCTCAAGCATCGTTTGCCGAATAGGTGACAGCCGTATATCCAAAGCCGTCTTCAGGGGTGAAGATGCCGCATTTGCAAGCCGATATGCGTACATCTGATTCATATCTTTTGCTATGTGCACTCTATGCCACAGTGAGTTACCCCAAGCTATAAAGTCATCGAGTGCTGATTCTACGGTCAAATCCCGTCGGTTAGCGTCAGCCCAGGCGTAGAAGATTCTCAAGGCCTTGATGCGATTGAGAGCCGTGGAACGACTCTTACCCATGGCGATGGACCCCGAGATTGCGTCATGCAGCTTAGTCACAAGAGGTAGGCGCTGCATGATCGGATGACCGAGGCACCCGTCAGCGAGTAAAGCGCCAACCTTGCTTAAGTGCACACTGCTCGCACCGCGGTAAAGGAGCAACTGGAGGTCGTGTTGTACCTGGTGGCTTCCGTAGGGGATTTGCGGAAATGTCAGATCGGGTCGGGCTTGCTTACTCAAGCTCACTTTCCTCCACTACGGCAGGGAAGCCTACGAACGCTTTGGTGAATTCATCTGCAGCGCTTGCCATAACGGAGTTGTTCTCAACAAACCGAATGTACTTTAGGGTGGTTGATTCATCCCGATGAAGCAGGGCTTGTTTCACAAAGCTAATGGCCTGGTTTGCATTTCCGTGTTTGAGTGCTAGTCGCGCTATTTCCGTGGCGAACGTGCAACGGCTTTGGTGAAAGTGAAAGTTGCGTAAGTCCTCTATCCCTTCGGCTATGCTTCTTCTACGCAGACGATGGAGCTCTACGTTGAGCGCGTTCGATTTATCTCCAGAATCGGCACCGTAGGGAGCGCCATTTCGCGTAAGAAATACATGCTCTCTATGCTCAGGAGCGGCCCTAGCCTGCCTGTTCAATCGGCGAAATTCGAACGAGTAGGAGGTGATTGCTTGCAAGTCAGACTCATCTATCCAGATCTGACCTGTTACTCCATACTTCGTGTGCACTGGTGGATGTGCGCCAGGCCCGACGGCTATTCGAAACCAGCCGGGAAAGGACGGATCTGGTACGGCTCGTTGGAGGGTTTTAATCTTTAGGTCGCATATTGTTCCAAGACGCATGCCCGTGCGAAACCCAAGGCCTAGCATTAGGGTTAGTTCTTGACTCGCGTTCTTGTTGCAATAAGTAAGAATTGCATTCCTGCGTCGAAGGGAGACCGGTAGCAGCCCGCCTTCAAGCGGGTCTCGAGATGCTTTTCGATTGGGAATTGCAAGGTCCGTACTGTTCGTGATGAGTGTTCTTTCAAAGCCGAATGAGTCAGTCAGTCGAACCCCGACGACTTTCTCGTTCCACATAGGCCATTCTGGCGATAGTAAATTCTCGGAATGCAGCCAGCGGTAGAACCGGATTACTGCAGACATGCGATGACTTGCAGTCGAGGGTGCCAAGCAGCCCTCTTCGACGTTGTTCATCAAAGCTCCACGGAAGCGCACAAGGCATCGATCGGATTCGCGCGAAGGAAAATCCCACCACCTTACTCCTTCATCCTCTAACCATTTCGCGTAAGCGTTGAGGTGTGTCATCGCCGAGAGCACAGTTTTCATGCTCTTAGTTGCTTTGCGTGCCTGCTCAAGTGCCCATAAATTGGCTTCCCGCCAAGGGCTTTGATCAGCCCAAACGATTTGTGGTAATCCATGGATGGTGCTGCGGATCGTTACCGGCTTCCAACTGACCGTACCCCCACTCGTATCGGCGCGACAAGGCACATGCGAAATCTGTTCGAGTGGCACCGTTACCTCCAGATGGACGGATGTGTCGGCACCCTAGCATGTAATCTGTGCTGACTTGTTTGCCTATGTAATCCTTACAGGGGCAGGGGTTCATGGCCGCGATCAACTGGAAGCGCGCCGGGAACTCCATGCTGCGTGCCGCCCGCGATACCGTGACCGTGCCCGATTCCAATGGTTCGCGCAGCACTTCCAGTGCATGTCGATTCCACTCCGGCATTTAGCTTTTTGCAACCAATTTTCCGTAGAGTTGTCACCGATTTTTCAGTGGGTGCTGTGTCTCGCGATTTGGATGGAGGCGGAAGTCGAAGCATTCTAATCCCGTGTTGCACTTGAATCTTGAGAGTGCTGTTTGGCCCACGCCTGGCCAGCTCTGCTTACCGTCTGTTCATCCCAGCCGTCTTTTTCGCTATCGCAAATGGACTGCATCGGGAGGACTGTAGTGCCTGTCAACTCGGTACACCCTCCGAGCAAGCGAAGCAGAATTCCGACCATGAGCGGCAGCATACCGCCGCCACTCGAATCCTGCCGCGACAGCGAGAATGGATGTTGCTGCGTTACTCGGCGAGCTTCCACTGCAGGTTTCGGGGCTGGATGGAGATATCAGCGATCGATGGAAGCATCCCAGCCCACTGGTAGCGGTGCGCCTTTGATGTCGATTAGCGCGAGCGCGTTGTCGATCTTGCCAAGCTCTGCCTCGCCGAAGGTCAAATCAGCAGCTCCCGGCTGACACTTGAACTTCGTAAAGATGAATTTTAAGTGGCCTAACGGCTTTCGGACGATCCCAAGGAAATTTGCCCTGGGTCGTTATGCCTGACTATTCGGAGATGCAGCACATAGAATGCCGAGGGTGCCGCAATGCCGCCACGTAACTGCTGCCGTTCTCGGGCCAGATAGATCCGTAGACCGGCTTCGTCCAGGTCCATCATGTTCTCCGCTAGCGAACGTTGAGCGCTTATCCTCTCGTGGGGCTCGTCCAAACCAACGTCAATCCAATCTGTCAGATTCTGCAGGAATGCGCCTACAGCATCGAGATCAGGCTCTGAAAGATCGTCGGGGTAGTCGTAGTAGCGGCCGTGGCAGCCTGCAGCGTGATCCAGCAATGTCTTTGCAGATGTAACGAGTAGGAGATGAGTAGGAATGTCAGCGGCTGACCGCACGATTGTAGGGGCCTCCGCTCTGTCGGACTGGCGAAGGCGCTCTTTGACCCATGCTTCGTGATTGCCCCTAAGCTGGCGAAGCATTCCTGCAGAGAAGGTCTCCGGCTGATCATCTACCAGCTTGTGGTGAACTCGACATAGTAGAAGAAGATTGGACAAGTCATCGTTGAGCTCTGGAGAAAAGGATGGATCGTGCCGTGGCCCCTTTGCTGCCCCTGAGATGATGTGACATTCATCGCCGACCACCGACTCGGCATCTAGCATTGACGCGTCTAGGACTAGAGGAGTTTTACAGAACGCGCAAAGATTCCCTGACCGGCCCCAAAGCACTTTCCTTGTCTTGTCGGTGATGCTCATGAAGGAGAAAAGTCCGAAGTTAAGTCGTGGCGCTGCTTAGCCCTAGTAGAATACTCAACGGGGATTGGCCTACGCCAGACCTAAACTACAGCTCGCAAGCAATCCTTAGAGCTATACTCAAAGGTCAGGAAGCGTTGATATAGCACGTATTTGTACTATCTCTCCGTGAACTATAAAGTAGCTGCATTACTTGCGAGTCGGCTATAGCTCCGCAAATTTGGTTATCCCGCTTTCTCATTACATAAGGAGTAGCGCATGCCCAAGCAAGTGAGGGGTCTTTCAATCTACCGAAGCACCATCGCACGGCTGCCACAGTTTCGACTGCTCAGCGCTCCCCTAACTGATGACCAAGCTGTGCTTTTGGGATTTGACCATATTCCACCCACGGGTGCGTCGATCGTGCCGAGCGCCGACGGGCCGGCTACGCTCTTTAATGCGCGTGGTAAAGAGATCATCAGGAAAGACCTTCCGATGATCAGCAAGTCTCGAATGATCAATACCTCATGGAAGGACTGGCACGGGCAGACTCATCACGGCACTCAGACGAGATCGTATGACACTTACCCTAGGGAACATATTGCTCCGCCTGGCGAGTTCCTGACGGCAGTACAGACTGATGCTGGAATCGCAATGGCTACAAGGACCATTGATCGGACGGAGCCAGAAGATAGCATCGCCAACCTTCTCAATATCTACTTGGAGTGCTTCCAGCACTTTGACATCGTTGATCCAGCCCTGGCGGTGCCGGTCAGGGTCCAAAAGATCAACTGGCGCATTCTCCCCCCTGGAATCTTCCCATTCGATAGAGCGGTTCAGGCCTTGGAGGGCTACCTAGAGCGGCTATCGGAAAGCGATCGCGAAACTGCAAAACATCGCATCCGCACTATCACTCGGCACGAGCCTGACTTCATGGCCGTGGGGCTAGGTGGGTTTAGCGAGTACATCGTCTTCGGATTCACACGCAGGCGCCGATACGTCTTCGAGAGTCCGGAGTCAGGCAACGCTACCTACATTTTCAGGAACGAGTGGGAAGCTGTGTCTCAACTAACCAAACGCGAGATCCTTCAAGAGCAGCTGCAGGAGACGCGGATCATCCACACCTCTCGCTGGGCTGTAGAGGTGTCAGAGGCTATCCAACGGCAGTGAGGCTGGCTAACGAAGTTTCGAGCCACGCTGACGGAGTGCGAAGCGGTAGGCTCAATTTATAGCTGAACTCTGTAGCGACCCCGGCAGATCCCGCTTTGGTTCAGAATCGGGCCTCGCTGATCGGCCCTGTCCCTCTGCCGGCCATAGTAGGAACGGTGAGGTCGGGAACCAGTGCGCGCAGTTTCAGCGCGTTTGGAATCCCGGTAGCAGAAGGCATACACTACCTGCGGCGCCCGCCTTGCTTGCACACGAGCAAAAACAGGCCGTATTCCCTGATTGATTCTTCTTCTGGCCAGCTGCCGGGGACTTAAACGTGTGCGCCTGACCCGGATCGGCTTGGCCATCGAGGACGAGTCATGACCATCAAGCAATATGCGTTTCATGTCCATGCGTATCTTCGGACGCAAGTTTCAGCGTCTCTAACCCGCAGCCAGGTCCATGAGCTGCTGGCGGCAGCCGCTGGATTCGCTACCCATGCTGCGTTCCATCATCAGGCCGCGTGGTGCGACGTTCCTTGGTGCAAGACAGGCCTCACGGCAGATGAGAACCTGGTCATCCAGAGGTGTCTGCACTTTGGGATGTCACTCGAGGAGGCAGAGCGAGCAGCCCAAGGCTTGGTTAGCTTACTCGGTACATCCGGCTATGCACCGGTTCGCTTTGAGGAGCTGATTACCGCGCTCGCGAGCCATGAAAGCGAGTGGGCGGAAGCTGGAGGCGCAGGGTCGGCTGTCGTAGCCGAATGGGTGGCGACCGACCTAGTCAGCCGCATGCAGCAAGGGTTTGATGCGCTGCTAGGCGAACTCCCCTTGCTGCTAGAAGGATTGGAGGCGGCCGCGTCGCGCGGCATAGCCGCTGCACATCTAGCGAGCGCCTACATGCTTGAGCCCTATGGGGGGCTGCCAGACGAGGATGACCGCCGCTTCGGCCGCGAACTGCGTCGGCGTGGTCAGTGGTCAGTCGAGCCAGTGGGCTTTGCAGAGATCGCCGCAGGCGCGGACAGGTTCGTTCGAGTTGTGGCCAAACATCGGTACCACCTCCTTGCAGCGGCAAGGGGCGGGGTTGCACGCGCGATGCTGCTCACCGCGGAGCGCTACGGTGATCCCGGGGTGCTCGAGCTTGAGCCGTCGGATGAAATGGATCCCTACGCCATGGCTAACTTGGCCGATACGCATGGTCGACCCGAGTTGGCCCACCAATGGTTAACCGTGCTCGCACGCGACGGTGATGTATCCGCTATGCACGCGCTTATCGAAGACCGGAACGAGACACCGTTCCGCTCGTGGGTCTGGATGCATCTTTCGCGCATGCTAGGGCGGGACCTGAGCCAAAATCGACATGAAGCGATCAATGAAGACGGCACACTCTATGACGATGATGTCGGCGGGCCAATGTATGTCGGGGGTGTCGACGGAATCGAATTGGCACCACTTGCGACCGCGGAGAGCAGGCGTGCCAAAGAAGAGGCTGCTCAGCTGTTCGCCGTAATCGAAAAGCGCTACGAACTGACCTGATCAAGTTCGGTCATGGGCGGGTTCCCGCTAAGGCGGGCTCGCCCGGATTCTCGCACGGGCGCACGCCATGCGCGCGCAGTCAGATTTGCTTCATGCGTCGCCATAATCGACCAGGTCAACTTTCGGTCAAAAGCTGTCGTCCGGCGCGAGATCGAGTACCGCAGGAACAGGCTGATATTTTTCGTTCACCATCAACACGCCGAACGATCGCCTAAACAGATAGCCGACATTCGTAGCCACCAATTTCTACCGCTTCACATGCCTTCGCCCGACCGAGGAAGGCCAAGGAGAAAAGGATCTTGGGTGCCGGCTGTCGACGAACCAAGTCGCCGAATATCACCCGAATCCAGCGTCGCTCTGATTTCCTATTGCTCCTTTTTTAAGAACGGCGTGGCATAACCAAAGTATTCATTTTGAGCAGTGCGTTGCACATCCCAGCGCTTCGTATGTCCCGCTGGGCGCTCCCGTTGATCGGCGTATGTAAGGACCAAACGCTTCTTAGCACGAGAAACCCCGACGAAATAAGCGCATCGGTTCTCATCCTGATCGCCAAAGAAAATTTCGTTCTCGACGGCCATGATGATGACCGAGTCAAATTCAAGGCCCTTGCTCTTATGGATAGTGAGAATTCGTACGGCCTGGTCGTCTGAGAACCGCTCAAGAGCCTTGGGTAAGTCAGGCTCCAACTTTAGCAATTCCTCGATCTTGGCCTTGGTATCGCGAATCACCTCTTTCAACCGATCGTGCGACTCGTAGTCCGGGGAAATCGACACCAACGTTTCGATACTGATTTGCTTCAGGAATGCCTGAACAAACTTCCACCAGCCGGCGAAGGGATCATCGAGCAGTTTGACGATGGCTGTCTCTCTTCGCTGCCGCTTAACGAGCCGATCAAGGTCCTTGCGCGCGTTCGATTGAATTTCTTCATCAGCAAAAGGGATCAGCTGATTCATGAGCCGAATCCAAGCTTTGGGCTCACGCTGACCATAGAGGCAGGAGAGATAATCCACGATCAAACGTGCCGCAGGCTCAACCGTGATGTCCTGCATCTGCTGCTCGTTGCGGAAGGGGATGCCACGCGCCTCCAATGCCGCCATCAGGTGATCGGCGTACAGGTCGAGCTGATTGCGAATCAGGACCGCAATTTCCGCAGGTGGCAGGTGCTCGTTCTTTATCCAGCCTTCAATCAAGCCTGCGAGGCTGTCAGCCTCCTGACGACCATCTTCAAAACGCCAGGCAAGTACCTCGCCTTCGTCGCCGCCAAGCTCCTCATCAGGCATGACGGAAGATGGGTCAAGCTTGCGGATGATCTCGTTCTGCAAGCGAAGCAGCCGCGGCTTTGAGCGAAAGTTTCGGTACATACTGATCGGAGTAGCAGAAAAATCGGCAACGAAAGCCTGAAAGATACCGTCCATGGCTCCCGCCCAGCCCATGATTTTCTGCTTAGTGTCGCCCACGGCGGTCAAGCGAGTGCTCGTACCTTGAAAGACGACCTTGAGCAACTTGTACTGAAGGCTGGTGCAGTCCTGGAATTCGTCGAGGAACACGTCGCTATAGGCTTGCCGAATGGCGTTTCTCGCGACTGCAGACTGCTGCAAAATTTGGATTGCAAACGGCACAAGATCGGAGAATTCGATCAAGGTTCGTGATGGACCAAGTTTTCGATCTGCAATTTTGTATCCAACATCCAGTGCGTATTCACCCGTCAACACCGGACGGAAACGATCAATGATGCGCTTGGCAAAAGCGTGGAAGGTATAGCTGTCAAACCGCGTGGAAAGCTCGGAACCACAGCGCCGCTTGACCCGCTCTTTCAGGTTGCTACTGGCATCAACCTTGAACGAGATGGCCAGAATCCGCTTTGGATAACGACAGGTCCCCGTGCGCAGCAGGAAGTCTGCCCGCTGCGCAAGCATTTCGGTCTTGCCCGCTCCTGGTCCAGCGGTCAGCGCGAGACTGCGCGTGGGCTCCTTAGCTGCCCGTAATGCATTCGGTTCAAGAGTCAGCCCATCCGCGGGCTTCCAGGCATCGACTGCAATCACTCAGGCAACTCCGCGATTTTGGCGATAACGGCATCAGCCAATCTGCTCAGCGATGCTGGCATGTCAGCCAGCAACTTCTCATCTGTTAGCTGAGCCAATGCGTCTATATGGGCTGCGGGTTTGCTACCAAGCTTGAAGCGCTTATGGTAGGTACTGAACAGCTTCTGTTCGTCTTCGCTGTACTGGCTGGCGTCGTGGTGCTGCTTGCCGAGAACAGCCTTGACCGTAGATTGATCCGGCTCTTCTTGCTCGACGCCGTAGGCTTCTGGGAAGGAGAGCAGCATGGTGAAATCCAGGTCCATGGGGTACGAGAAGTACACATCTCGTTTTTCAAGCTCCGCAAGATAGTGGTCGTAATCTCGAACCTTGTGGGTGGCGTCATTCCACTTAGGAATGACATGGTTGGCGGGGAGGACCTTGCTCGGCGCATAGACAGCCAGTTGGTCATTGACGTATTTTATCCGTCCCCAGCCAGCGGCATATCGAGCCACATCCAGATCAAGGAGTGTCAGATATGGGATCTGCAAAGCCGACAGCAGACGCCAGAAGTGATTGACGTGCCTGCCCCCAAGCGGGGCAATGGTGACAGCGGACTCATCAACCGGCGCTCCTTTGACCTGTAGCAGGCGCGGCAGCACTATTTCTTCGCTATCGCCTTCTCCAAGAATGACAAGCCGCGAGAAATATACTTCTGGAAAGGCTTGCACTGCCTCACGCACAAACTTGTGAGCTTCATCAGCTGCATCTGGCAGCAGGATATGTGTGACGCGCGTTGTTCGCTCCTGGGTCAGCCGCAGATAGCGGATACGTTCCGGAGCGACACGCCGCAGTATTGATGGCGCGTGGGTCGCAATCAATGCTTGCGCGTCGCCATCGCTGGTCATCGCGGTGAGTGCATTGACGATCCGTCCAAGGTAGTGTGGCGAGAGACTGTTTTCTGGCTCTTCGACCGCCACCACCGTAAACACGGGCGGGCGCAGCTTGTCTGCATCGAAAGAATCGTCATCTTCAGCCAGGACCGCGCGACCGATGGCTTGCGAGGACAGCACTATGGACAGATACAGCATCGACTTTTGACCATCGCTGAGTCGTGAGAAGTCGACCAACTGCTCGTCATGGCCCGGCGTGAATGAGACCGACATGTGCCGCAGCAAGGCATCAATCTCAGACGCAACAAATGTGAGCTTGGGGTCGGCAAAGAAGCTACCCCTGTGCAAAACGCTCCATGCCGACTTCAAGCTTATGCTGAACGCATTGATTGATGGATTGGCAGCCAAGCTTTCGCTGATTTGGTCGGTCAGGCCCTTGATGACAGTTCGCTCTGCATCCCAGTTTACCGCGCGTAGCATGCGTCCCAGCAGTGCATTGGTGCTATAGGCAATGTGATCTGCGGGATCACGGCGCGCGGGCAGGTAATGAACGTGGATATGGTTTCGTTCAGATCGGGGGACCTGAGCGGTGGTCAGTGGCGATCCATCTGGATTGATGTCCAGCACATAGACCATGCTTTCTTCAATGTCCCCATCCAAGCCCATGGTGGCGATGAGGCGAAAACGCACGCGGGGTATACCATCAACTTCGTCAAGACGCATGTGGCCGAAATGAGGAGCTACAGTGCTGTTATCGTCATCGTCGCCAAGTTCCGGGAACAGGAAGTCGGCCTCGATCCACAGCTGACGCTCAGCAGGCGATGCTGTCTCGTTGAATGCGACGTGAAAGTCCGAGCGCAAGATTCTGCGCAGTGATGGATCAAAGGCAAACAGACGGCACAGGGCTTGGAGTGCTGCTGTCTTGCCAGAGCCGTTCGGGCCGATGAGGTACGTGATCTCCTCCAGCCGAATTTCGGTGGGCGCCGCTCCGCATGATTGGAAATTTGAGAGCCGGATCGTTTGAAGCTTCATTGAATGTACTCACCTGCGTTTGTTTTTATGGGGCAGTAAGTGGCCAGTCCTCGCCGAAGAGCGGTCGTTTGGCCGACAACAACCGCTGCACAGCTGATATCTGTCCGTTGATAACCTAATGGCTGCAATGGGTCGCATGACGCCCTGCGGCCAGAAGCGGTTGCTATCACACCCTACCCGCGGGCATCCGGCCCGAGTCGAGTTTCAGACCAAATGCCACAGAGCGCGGTCTTGTACGCGAATGAACGCCAAAGTAGCTGACCTGAAAGTAGTGAGTGCTATCAATAGTGCCGGAACCGAAAGGACCCTTGACCGACCAAGAGCGCTCCTCTGTGTCACGCCACCAATCAGCACTTTTATCCAGTCTTTGGATCTCGTCGCTACGTAGCTCCACGACCAGATGAATGACCTGTGCTTGGGGTGACCTCTCCGGATCGCCAGCGACAAACGAGGTCGTTGAGATGGCAGCGAGAAGCAAGAACAACAAGGGCTGTAGTGCTTTCATAACTATCCGATCGCGAAAAGGGGTCTAACTCTGGACTTGAGCCGATCCGCGAAACGGGTTCGGCTTGAATGAATCATTAGGCGCCATCGCCAGGATCAATCGTCTTGGGTTGCCAAGGGTTGATCTGCGCCATTGCTCGGAAGATAAGTGGTGCGGATACGCCGATATTAATTGCCAGCATCGGCTTGAGTTGAACGTCCGACATGACATATGCGTAGGCAAGACCACCTCCGAGAAGAGGCATGATTAGGAACGGAATCCAATAAACGAACTCCGCGTAGTCAGGCCTGCTGGCTTTTGGGACATGGTGAAGTTCGGCGAGCTCAAGAAGCTTGAGGGCAAGCGCCCCGAAGAACGCGAAGAGAACAGCGGGCTGAAAAATTGAGCTGTCCATGCTCAATAGACCCGATTCTTGAAGGCGCCGAGAATTTTTTCCCCAATTGTCGCTTTTTCTAGCAAGTGCTCTCGCGTGGTAAACAGTGGTTCGCCTTTGTTGCTCAATGCGGGAGCTCGAACAACGGAGTCGCTGTTTAGACTAATCACCTTAACAACAACGTCCTGAGGAAGGCCGACCTCCTTGGATATGCCGCCGATGGTGCGCCAACGGTACCGATTATTGTTCATAGCGTTTATTACTTTAATTTTGACTTCGCTGTCGCTTGGCACTGGATTCCCCATGTTGTTGGTTGCGCCTAACTACCTAATCGACGGACCCGTGGGTCCGGTTATACGGCTTATCCACAAAGCGCCGTATGGAGGGATTTTCTCTTGATACAGTGCGATCTTAGGGTGGCTAGGTCCGGCTAACAAGCCGAGGTATGACCGGACCCAGAAATAGCGCTGAATACCTCACGGCGCCTCAGCTCGAAGGCAGATGGATGTCCGCTTTGGGTCGTATGAGGTGCTGCGACCAAGAGCCGATACTTTTTAGCAGCAAACGATGGGTCACAAAAGATCGAGCGATTTAGAGGGATGTCTGCCCCATGTAGGTGTCTATCACGACCTGGACATTTCAATGCGATGTCTAGTTTGTGTGACGATCTATTTCCGATCATTTGGCGGGTCACGCCCCACGATGGGGACATCTGACTACATCGGCTAGTTCTACAGGCCCATACGCCGTCACAGTCGCTTCGGCGGTGTCTGCTCTGACGCGTTCGAGGCAGCGCACCGCCATCGCCCATCAGGTGTCCACTAAAAGCTGGGAACTCCAAAGTCGACATCTAAGCGACCGCTCGCGACCATCCATGCTGCACGAAGAGCTTGTGCATCGACCAGCGCGTGATGGCGACGCAATAGAAGATCCGGATGCCTCAAGAACCACCTCTCTAGGTGAGAAGTGGTAATGGGATCTCTGCTCATCAACGTGCACGGGAAGCTCGGTGGCCCCTCTAATTCGAATGCTGTCCCACCCCAGGATATCGCCTGCCGAAACAACCGAAGGTCGTTTGGATAGTCAGCGATCACATGTGGGCAGTGCTGTCTCCTCAGGAAGGCGATGAGGGCTGCCGCGAGGGCTTGGTCAGGTAGTGCGTGGGGACCGCGCTGCAGCAACGGGTAGACAGTTGTTGCCACAAAGTCCGTTGGAGCTGGGGGCAGCGGATCGCGCTCGACGTAGAAGGTGCTAACTCCATCTTCGCCAACTAGTGCCATGCTTACCAACTCGACTCCTTCCGAATCCGCCCATTCAGTGTCTAAGAAGAAGTATGTGACGATAGGAGCCTGATCCGACATGCGTACTGCCTCATGATTGGCCGCGTTGGATATGCGCTAACGATTAACATCTACACAACGGATACCCAGCAGCGCAACCCAGCACTGCCCCTCTTCTTGCAAATTTAGTATCTATATTCTATGCCGCAACAAGCTTGGGTGATATTTCCTCTTTTGAGATGAAGTGCGCAGAGAGGCAGGTTCTCGGTCGTGATCCTTCGCGATAGTCGGTAACAATAATTTTATCGATTTCGCGTCGAAGGCCTCACTCGGCCCCTTGGCTCTATGCAGCTTGCGCTGTTGGCCCCGTTTGCGCTGGAACCATTAGGCCGGCTCCCTGAGCGAACAGAAGCAGTCGTCCGTAGAAGCAAAATTCACCGTGATGACGGATGATCACGAGCTCTAGCCCGATGATATCCATCTACGAGCTACTAATCTAAACTGGAGCACGTCTAATGATCATGACGCCTGAAATGCGGCAGTTGGCTCGCAAGCGGCTAGACGCTCGGCTCGCTGCTGTGATGTCTATACCCCTGACCACGCATCTGATGCCACGCCACGGATGGATCCATACAATCAGAGAGGCGCTCGGTATGCCGAGCCATGAGCTCGCACGTCGAATGTGTGTGAACGAACAGACGGTTCGGCAGATGGAGCTCAACGAAGCGAAGGGGAAGCTCGCAATGGATTCGCTTGCTCAAGCTGCCGAGGCCCTTGAGTGTGATCTTGTAGTTGTCCTTGTGCCGCGGCGCCCATTGGAGCAGGTTGTAAACGATCGTCGGGCGCAACTGGTCTCCAGTTGGCTGCAAACCCGAGTGCTACAAACGATGGCACTGTCTGGCCAGGCTGTTTCCCAAGGGGATCTTCCGAGCATGATAGTTAAGCAGGTCGAACAGCTCTTCCCAGACGAGCAGCTATGGAGCACAGGCTGATACCAGGAGTCCGAGCACCCCGGAGCCTTTGGTTATTCCATCACCCACACATCTAGGGGCGCAATATCCACGTCAGTCCGATGGGATGGACTGGATTCAAAGCAACACACTGCTTGACCACTCGCCCGTCGTCTAGTCAGGAGGAATTATGGAGAATTATGAGGAGAATCATAATTCCGAATTCTGCGTGTGATTCTATTGCGTTTCATTGAACGGCGACACTTCTATAGGATTGAGAATTACTGGGTAACCGACGTCCCCCCAAGATTGAGTTGCCGTACTCTGGTGTATGCGGGCTTGCCCTGGCTGGTGCCACGTGGCACCAGCTCCGCAAGACCTTGGGGGTCATGTTCGTCCTTTTGCCAGTCGCGCGGATGAAGTGCGTTCACTGCTCGCTACGCCCCGAAGCCCGACCCCCTTCGACTCAGGGCAGTCGGTGCCCGCCCGCCGCAGGGCATTGGCAACCAGGCTCATGCACACGTGCCATCGTCAGTGCCACGTGGCACTGACCTCTGCGAGGTCCGAGCCCGGAGCTCGTTCCACGTAGAGGCGAAAGAGCTGGTGCCACATAGCGCCGGTAACAGTGCCACGTGGCACTGACCTCTGCGAGGTCCGAGCTCGGAGCTCGTTCCACGTAGAGGCGGAAGAGCTGGTGCCACATAGCGCTGGTAGCAGTGCCACGTGGCACTGACCTCTGCGAGGTCCGAGCTCGGAGCTCGTTCCACGTAGAGGCGGAAGAGCTGGTGCCACATAGCGCTGGTAGCAGTGCCACGTGGCACGCATCTGTTGCAACGCGCCATTGTTGGGTTGCGCGCGCTCAGCCTTCTATCTTGGCCGGCAGCGAATGTGCCGCTAGCACCGGTCTTTGGCGCAATAGACTAGTGCCTGTTCGGCTCTACAGCCTGGGACAACGGCGCCCTACTTCTACGCAGCAAGGCGACGAGAGCACGGGGACGAGCCAGGTACCTTGAGCATCTGACCCCGAGTTGGTGATGCGGGTCGGCTTGGCGCTGATCACAAACATTGGCTATGGACATAGAAAGGGTTCTACCTACATACCGCCAGACTTCTGGACAGCAACACCAAATGAACTGGAAGGCGTAACCAAATCATCTGGACAGCCGGCGCCACTCCCGTCGCATGCCAACTACCGATCAAGGACTGGCATGGATTCATCAATGACCCGGCGTTGGCTGATGCGATCCTGGATCGGCTCATCCACACCAGCTACAAGCTCACACTCAAGGGCGAGTCGATGCGCAAGCGAAAAGTCGGCGCGAACGACGACCTGGTTCCAATCCTCTAATCAATGGGGAGCAGAGGGGCCGGCCGTAGCCCGCCCCTCTGCTATTTCACCGTTCGCGGTGCCTAGCTGAGAACTCGTCCCATGCTTGCTCCAATGCCTCCAATACATGGTCTCCGTGCATTGAAAGGTAGGACCGTATCTCTTGCAGGCTACTTGCGGTTACAGGAAAAGCCTTGTCAGCACGGACGTCCACCGCCAAGTCGGCTACGTTGTCATCGCGGTCAAGCTGAGTTAGAAGCCAACGGTGGAAAGGAGAACGGGATTTCTGATAGGCGGCATTAATGGACACAGCCTTTGCCGCCAGTAGGTTTATGGCGTCCTCCGGCCGACGCCACTTCGCCCGCCACACTGTGCCTCGTTCGTTCCAGCGTTCAATTGAGTCCAAGTACCGCATTTCATGGGACTGCCCCCGATGCAGGCCCATATCACTGAAATGATCGGGCGTGCAAAACAGGTCACAACGTGCGCAGTAGTAGACGGAAGAATCCTGCTCGTCTATGTCTCCATGTAGGTAGTACCTGGTGAGCGCCGAAGCTTTGGTTGCTTCCGAGATCGTCTTTCGGTGCGCGACGGATGGATCACGCGCCTTTGAAAGCAGCGACCAGTTGGCGAATCCTTGCTCTGTTGCAACCCGGTCGAGGGCTTCGGCATGAATCAAGGAACTCTCGCGCGCTATTTTTTTAGCCTGGCGCTTGAAGCGGCTGATCTGTGCAGACGAAAAACCATTTGCCATGACGCTATCTCCGCGGTCGCTGCAAGATCGATGCGTCCACACACCAAGCCAGCGGCGACCATTGAAGGTCAAGGCAGGTCTAGTCGAAACTCCCGCGCTGTCAGTTCGACTTCGCCTTGTGGACGGGCGGGCCCGCGCATGGGCCTAGTTGTCAGCTTACAACGGGCGATCACCTCATGCCAAGACAGCGCCGGAGGCGGAGTCGAATCGCCCCAAGGGGAACACATAGCTTGTCCAACCTGACCAATCTATGATGTTAGGTCCAAAAAACTCACTGCGGCTGACTGTCCAGTTGCTTGGTGATGCTGACCAGATCATTTGGCTTGGCGCTGGGTGATCAGGTGGTCGCCGTTTGGCAGTTCTACCCCGAAATCAGGGACGGTTGTGAAAGGGTTAAAAACTTCAAATCACGCCTGGCGATCTTACACATTGGCCTTCGCCGCATCGAGTGTTGGATAGCTCGTCCGATATAGCCGTATGCACTACGCTCGAGCTACACTGGCTAGATCATTACGCAGGGCTTGCAAAGACTCAGATAGTCGACCGAGGATTAAGGCTGGCTGCTCGCTGCGTCGTACAGCTTCTAATTCCGCGTCGATTGTGCCGAGGAAAGAATCGAGCGTCACGCCCATAAATGCCAAATCGTGAACGCGTTGAAAATTCCCTACCTCTTCGAATGCAAGATCAATGTAGCGGTCTAAAGACGCCATGTCGGTGTGGTCCGTCCACTCCGAAACTTTGCGTTTAAGCGTCTCTCCATCTAACAAAAGTCTACGAAAAACATCTGCGTTCTCAAGCTTGTGCTGCTCGATCAAGGCGACAAACAATTTCGTTAGGAAACGGTGCCGAAACATGTGCGGGCATGCCTTTTCCTCAATGCGTGCCTTTCTAGCAAGGAGGTGGACCTCTTGCGTGATGGTATTCGCGACCAGCGGCTCGCCGGTGTTCTCATTGATCAAGAGAATTCCGTGATCGACGCATTTATGCCGCTTACGGGTAAGCACGGACCGGCGGTGAACCTCAATGTATTGCTTGAGAAAAGCAATGTCGGAGCGACTGATTGGCAGCATGCGATAACGTAGGCGGCCACCGCGCTTTTTTAATGTCGGCATTCTCAACATTGGATGCTGCATCGCCGCCGCCTCCATGATGTCGGCGACCTTGACTAAGGCGATTTCACCGCGTCGTGCTCCCGTGACCTCAAAAAGTTTCAGCATGACGTGGCGCCGTGTGCGTTGATGACTCGTCTTGCTGGCTACGCCGACCGCCGCACGTAACTGCTCGATGCTCGCTGTGCTGATCGGCATCCGCTTGCGTTGGGGCTCCGGGTTTGGAAACGCAGGGTGGTGCCAGTATCGTCGAACGCCGGCGGATTTATTGCGGTCGCTATCTGTCGTCGGGCGATGCTCATGCACTTCCGCGCGTATCCGACCGCTGGGATGGATGAAGTCGTCGTCGCCATAGTGGCGAGCGACGGATAGCAAGAAGCTGAGGCAAGTGCGCCCGATGGCAATGACCGTCGTATCATCACGCTGTCGACGACTTGGATCACGGGGGCAGCGTTCATTCCGAAGCTCGGCAATGAATTCACGAAATTGATTGTCGGAAAGGTCAATCGGATCCACCTGGCGAGCCCAGAGGAAGCGCAGAAAGTGTCCGAGGTGTGCAGCAGCAACCGCCAATGAACCGCCTCGATTCCTTCGTGAAAGGCCTTTCTCAAAGGCCTCGCGCATGTACCGGTTGGCTGGCGCGCACCACCGACCGTCCGGCCAGAACATTATAGGGATGCTATCCGCCGCTTGGGTCTTGAGCTCCCCGTTATGACCGACATACAGCGGCATCTCGAAGCACGGGCCGGTGAGCACGTGAAGTTGGCTATTAGCCATGCTGCGGAGCTCGCGGCCGAGCGGTCTTTATAGAAACTACTTTTTCATTCTGCGTCGAATGCACGCTGCGCAACGAAAACGTTGCCTCGATTTCTCTCTGCTCCTTCTCGCACAGGGCACGAATTGCGGCGCTAGCGCCCTTGGCATAAGAGCGCGCTTGCGCGCACCGGTGATCGTAGGCGCGCTGGACGATGATCAAATCCTGGCGCAGGGAGAGAATCAACGCTTCGAGCTCGACGATGCGTGCCCTCAAAGCCGCCTTGTTGGTGCGGCCTGCCTCATGCTCGCGTGTGCTCTGCTGTTCGAGGGCACTTTTAACGGCGCGCCTCAGTCGGTCCAGTGCTAGAAAACCGCCTGGCAGTTCCTCCGCAACCTTGCGCTGGTGGTTCAAGCTCATCGCAATGATGCTTCGTCGATCATCAGCTAGCTTTGCTAGCGCACCTTGCGACGAAACGGCACTATGCAGTCGACGATCACTGATGAAGTTAGCGGGATCGGTAACTGCTTCCGACAGGAGGGCAAGCGTACACTTTATGCTTGAGATATCACGTTGGCGTCGCTCTATGCCTTTTGAAGTTGGCCCTTTCAATGTGTATCTCCAGCGGGAATGATAAGTACGGCGATTCGATAGTGGCTGCCACCATCAAGAAACTGAGGTTCGATTCGGACCACCCCGTCTTCCAAAAGGTCTTCCAAGTGTGCGGTCAAGGCCTCATTGTCGATCACCGAAATGTCGCTGGTTCCGAAATGTTCTTCGACTAGGGCCGCAAGTGCAGCGAACTCAGGCGCGCCGGATGAGATAGAGCTGGCCGCCCATTCTGCTGCGACTGATCGTAGAGCTGCGCCCGGTGTGCTTTCAGTGATGTAGTGCCAGAGGTGGGCGGGATCTGTGTGGCCAAGAAACCAGCGCAGCGCATCGAGTCCGCCGAATCCACCGCCCCAAAAAAAAAGCATCGCGAAAAAACGGCGTAGTTGATGCTGGCGCACGTAGTATCGCCGTCCCTTACTATCGACCGGTAGCTGCGCCCAATCACAGAAAAGGTTGAGCTGGCGAGAGTAAGAGGTGCAGCACGTGGTACGAAGCCCGATACGGCCTTTCAATACAGGTGTCGCAAAGAGAAGTCCATGAGACTCCATTGCCCCCATCTCTATCAGTGCGCTCTGAAGCCGTTCGAACATTCGAAGAAGGCGTACGCCAATTTGAGGTATAGGTCGCGCTTCAGTTTCGCGAAGGTCATCGAAGCCTGACTTGCGGTTTTCGAAGACTAGGCGAGTCTTCGACGTGTCGAGATAGCTATCGGCGCGGAGTTCGGTGAGTTCACCGGCCCGACGAGCCATTAACGTGCCGACGACAAGATAGACGGCGCCATACAGTACCTGCAGGACCTCGTAGAGACCTTCGTTATTTCGCAGTGATATATACCAGTCCGATTTGGTAACAGGGCCCGCACGCCCGTTTAAGCTGGCGTTGGTGGGGCTGATACACCAACGAGTGATCCCTAGATGTTTGCATTCGTCTGTAAGGAATTGCTTGATGTCGAGTCGATCTAGTAGCGTTTCAGCGCTTTCGCGATGCGCATGTGCGGCACGTGCTACGTTTATGTAACTATCAATAATCGCGTCGCCGAACGACACGCTGAACTCGAGCGCACGACGCAGACCTGAGAATACAACCGACTGCGGTAGCGTCGCATATCTACCGTTGTCTTTGACGTCCAGCGAAGCCGCAAATGCATGAAGTTCGTCGGTAGGGAATGTGGGAGATTCGAAGCCTTCGCTTTTCAGTAGCGCTAGCACGCAGATGCAACGAACTTGTCTCGACAGGACGCCGCGATGTGGGCCTGAGCGGTCTTGATTTGTCACCGGGACGCGCGATAGCTCGACATCCTGAAGTGCATGTGAGCCCACGTACAGTTCGGGAGGGGCTTGAAAAATTGTCCTGCATCCTAGCAAGGTCCCTCGATAAATTTCTCGCCCTAGCTTGGGAAGATGAAGGGAGTAGCGTGCGCCCTTACTCCGCTCATCGTAGGTACCATTGGCGAGCATCCATGCCCTGGCTCTAACGATCTCATTATCGTTCAGACTGGTCAGGCGCGCTGCGATCGCCGGCAATGCAGTATCGAAGCACGGCGCGATCGATCTTGCTTTCGCTAGGTCAGATTCGGAGACTGCATGTGCTACAGATCGGAGATAGTTAGTGAGGCGGGCAGGCCATTCATAGACGCTCTCGCTGACGTGGGAGGATGAGCAGAGTCCGCTGATCATCGCCTTCAAATCGTTGATTGAAAGTGCGCTCAACCCATGACTGAGAATGCCAAGTTTGTCTGCTCGGAGCAGGAGATAGTCGATGCAATGCAGGTTGCTGGCGACGATGTTTCTGGCTGATTGCTTTGCGTATCGGCGACCGCCGGTGAAGTCAACATGGAAGCGCGCTAGTAACCATGCTCGCAAGGTCGACAGAAGGCGCGCATGAACCCTGTCTGTAAGCATTGTTCCGTCGGGAAGTGGAATTCGCCAATTTACTGAGCTCATCGAGCGGAAACGTACCAGCCATAGCTCTGAATCCAATGGACTCAATAGCCAATCTGCAGTGGAATAGCGAGGCCCGGAAGTGCGCGCGAATGGTGCGAGCATACCCTCAAGATCCTCGAGCTCTAAGTTGGCCTGCGACCTAGCCATAGATGAGGTCCTGCACTAGGCGCGGATCAGCGCGCCTTTGAGCATCTTTAACCATCTCAGTAAACAGCGGTTCGTCGGTCTGTGACTCTAAGAAAGAAACAAGCCGCTCAGAAATTCTTGCCCAGCGTACTGCGCGGCCCGCGGGTACGGACGTCGCGTCCCGGACGGCAGCTTCGGTACTAATGAGTAGAGTTAGGATGTCGACATCGAGGCCAAATACCAGTCGCGTGTTCTCCTGCGGCGGGGTGTCGTTCGCGACATCGGCGTCCTCTAGATGGGTAGGTACGCATTTGAGTGCGTGGTTCTCGAGAAACTGGTCGAGGTCCGCGAGGGACTCGAATCCAGATACGTCTAGCACTAACGGAGAGTTTTCAAGCGCTTTACAGATTATTCCTGTCTGAAATAGACGAATCCACCGCTCGGTAAAAAATTCTTGGATAGGCTTCGGGAGGTAGCGGTCTAAGAGTTTTGGCCTCCACGTCGTGTGGCCCAGTGCCTTTGCCATTGCGTCCACGCTGCCCGTGCCGATGTAGACAAGGACCGCGGCTGAGGAACGAAGTCGTTTGAGCGAAAAAGATGATGCAATCCGTTGCGCTTGCCCCTCACCTTGCAAGCGCCCTTGGCAATTCAAATCCGTATCGGAGGGCTTCGTGGCGCTTTGCATGCGATGCACCAGCCACGCTTTCTGACGGAAGGCTTCTGCGCTGGGTCGCCATTGACTCGGTCGACATCCCATCGAGGCGAGAGCGAGGAACAGCCTTCGCCACAGGGGATCACCTTGATCCTTCAGCCAGCGGCGCATAGGTGCGGTCATCTCAATGACGTCAAGAACAACTTGATGCGTTTCGGTCGTAAGGAGGATGTCTTGCTGGGCGAGCTTTGCGCCCTTTCGTCGCTTGACGCCACGTAAGTACCAGCCGGCGTCTGTGGGTACCAAGCCGACTTGTGTGCCCTCCGCGTCGTACATCTGCAGCTCCTCCAGGAATGCAGTGGTAATCACGGGATGATTGGCCACGAGTACGGCCGCATGTGCGAGAAGCAACGCGGGAGTGGCTAGGCCGAGATCCAAAGGGCAGTAGCTCTGCAGAAGGGTTTCCACTTCGACCTGCTGCGGTTCGTCGCTGAGATACGAGAAGCCGAATTGCTCGAGAGCGTAGGAGCTACGGGCAAAGTGGGCTTCACGTTCTGCCGCTGTATCGGTTTCATGCAGGCGTCGCTTGCGAGAGGGCGTCAGCGATTCAACTTCGCCGGCGGCAGCGACTCGTAGAAGCCTGCGGGACCGAGCTTCGGATACCTCACGTTGTGCCCAAGCCAAGACGTAGTCGAAATCCTGCTGGATGTCTCGGAACAAAAGTTCCTTGGCCTGGGTATCGGAAAGCTGGAGAGGGATTGTCGTTAGAAGAGAGGTCTTGACGACATGTCCTTCGGACGTTTTTCGCACGTGTGCCTGCGAGTTCAAGACGCGACGCCGTCGCGGCAGTGGAATCGTGGGAATAGGGGCCGCCCACACATGCCCGACGAGGTGTTTACTCAGTAGGTCAGCAAAGCGAGACCACTCCGACGTCAAGGTTGCGAGGTGAACCCCGCTGGCGTGTCGCTGCCGAAAGTAGACCGGCATGAAGTCCGCGATAGCGCGGCCGACCGCAATGGAGTCGTCGAAATCAAACGACGGTATGCGGGCCAAGTACTGGGAAAACGGTTCGACGGCACCGATCCTGCTTTGCCGCGATGACGCATACCAGTTTCGTGTGGCTGAATGCAGTTGTCTCGCGCGTTCCGGACCGTGCTGCTGCCAAAACTGCCAGAGCGTCATAGTCGCCAAGCGTCCGCTTGCTCCCACGGCGGTCCAGCCCGTCCAGAATTCCGCAAGTTCCGTTGTTAAGCACGTCCGGTCGTATCGTTCAACCTCTGCGCGAAAACTCGTGGGCCACTTTGACTTGTCCCTTGTGCAAGGGAAATAGGGCTGCAGCGGAATGGGCAGGGCGGTGCGGAACTGGTGAAGACTGTGCCATACCAGCGTCTTCGTGTTGTCCAATTGGAACCATGAACTGTGGAGTGAAGCTACAAACGCTTGAATGAGCGTCGATGCCTGCGAATCAGGCAATCCGATGAGTGACTGCTCGGTCAGTTCACAGAATGCTTGTAGCCGTATCGAGATGCACCTAACTTTGTTCTGCCAATCACGGCTCGCTTGAAGCGCCTCTATCAGCGCATCAGGGATCGCCGACAGGGGGTACCCGGCAAAGCACCGTGGAGCGGTGACATATGGCATGGCATTCTCCCAAGCGTGATGGACTCAAGACGTAAGCTGTAGAAGGCTCTGCGGATTTGTGATAACTATCATACAGAAGACTAAATCGGGCGTTCATCCAGGAACAGCACGCCGTTGTGCGCCAGGGAGATTTCACCGGGCCGTGGATGTGAGCCACCGCCCACCAGGGCAACCGCGCTGGCGGTGTGGTGCGGCGCGCGATAGGGGCGTTGCCGCCAGCGGCTGGGGTCGACGCCACGGCCACTGGCCGAGGCGATGGCGGCGGTTTCCAATGCTTCTGCTTCGCTGGCCTCGGGCAGGATGCCGGGCAGGCGTGAGGCCAGCAGGGTTTTCCCGCAACCGGGCGAACCCAGCAGCAGTAGATGGTGGCCCCCTGCGGCGGCGATCTCCAAGGCACGCCGCGCATGTTGCTGACCGCGCACGTCACTGAGGTCGGCCAGCATCGCCGGTGTGGTTGCTGGCACCTGCGCGTCCGGCAGCTGCTTGTTGCCGCTGAGTGCGGCGCAGACTTCCAGCAGCGTGCGCGCGACTTTGACCTCGGCGCGCTGGGCCAGCGCCGCTTCACCTGCGTTGCCCGGTGGCACGATCAGGCAGCGCCGCGCGTTGGCGGCCGAGATGGCGGCAGGCAAGGCGCCATCCACCGCGCGCAGTTCACCGGTCAGTGCCAGTTCGCCGATGAACTCGTAGTTGGCCAAGGCGTTGCGATCAATCTGCCCGCTGGCGGCGAGGATGCCGAGTGCGATCGGTAGATCGAACCTGCCGCCTTCCTTGGGCAGATCAGCCGGTGCCAGATTGATGGTGATGCGCCGCGCGGGATAGTCGAACTGTGCGCAGAGAATGGCTGCGCGCACCCGGTCGCGCGATTCGCGCACGGCCGCTTCGGGCAGGCCAACGATCTGGGTGAAGGGCAGGCCGCCGGACAGGTGCACTTCCACCTGCACCAGCGGTGCATGCACGCCGGCACGGGCGCGGCTGTGCACCAGCGCCAGGCTCATGGCCGCGCGCTCAGGCGTTCTTGTCGGAGACGCGGTTTTCCAGGGCGACGAGGGCTTGTTCCAGCGCGTCGAGCTTTTCACGGGTGCGCAGCAGGACGGCACGCTGCACTTCGAATTCTTCGCGGGTCACCAGGTCCAGCTTGCTCAGCCCGGCCTGCAGCGCGGTCTTGAAAGTGGCCTGCAGTTCTTCGCGTGATTCACGCAGGCCCGGCGGCACCAGGCTGCTGAGGCGGCGGGCCAGCTCATCGATGTGGTTGAGGTCGATCATGGGGTTTCTCCGCAGGGTTGGGCCTAGCGTGGGAGCTGGCCACCGTTGGCGGGCATCGGTATCCGTTTTGACTTGCGGTAAGGATAGTCCGGAAGCTGGCGGGTGGCACCCTGTCGTCTCGGGGTATGCTTCAGCCACCACTCAAGGAGCCGACCAATGAAGATGATCATGGCCATCGTCAAGCCGTTCAAACTGGACGACGTGCGCGAGGCGCTGGCAGAACGCGGCGTGGCCGGTATCACCGTCACCGAGGTCAAGGGCTTTGGCCGCCAGAAGGGCCACACCGAGCTGTACCGCGGTGCCGAATACGTGGTCGATTTCCTGCCCAAGGTGAAGATCGAAGTGGCAGTCACCGATGCGCAGGCCGACGAAGTGGTGGAAGCCATCGTCAAGGCCGCCGGCACCGGCAAGATCGGCGACGGCAAGGTCTTCGTCTACGACCTGGGCAGCGTGGTGCGGATCCGCACCGGCGAACTGGATGGCGATGCGCTTTGAGGTTTTGCGGGTTTGGGGTTTTAGAGCTTTAGAGCTTTAAAGCTTTAAAGCACCCCTCCCCAGCCCTCCCCTTGGCTGCGCCAAAGGGAGGGAGCAGAGCTTGGCCCTCCCTTGCGCCGCAGGCGGAGGGGAGGGTTGGGAGGGGTCGGCTCAGCTCAGCCCTTGATCCACCGATACAGCCGCTTCCACGTATTCCGCACGGCCTGCACCCAGCCTGGCTCGGCGAGCGCTGCGGCCTGTTCGGCGGAAGGCTTCAGTCCGGTCACACGCTGGCGCATCTTGACCAGGTTCTTCATGTCGCTGCGGCGGAGCTGGCGAAAGATCGGCCAGTTGCGCAGCCAGCGCGGTGCGCGTAGCGCCGAGGTGAAGTCCAGCAGCACCGGCACGCCGGCACTGACCACCACATTGGTGCCGTGCAGATCGTTATGGGTGATGCCGGCGGCATGCAGGCGGGCCAGGGCGTTCTGCAGCTGGTCGAAGACTTCCTGGCTGACACCCTGCACGCCTGCGCTCAAGGTGTCGCCGGGAATGAACTCCATGCCCAGCGCCAGGCCGCCCAAGGTGCCCAGCAGGGCCGGCGCGTGCTTCCAGCCCTGCAGGCGCTTGAGCACCCGGGCCTCGCGGCGGACCAGCAGGCGCGCTACTGGCGACAACGGCGTACCACGGTAGCGACGGTAGTCCTTGACCACAGCCGCACGCCCGTCCAGTTCGGTGCGGTAGACATCGGGCTCGAGCAGGCGTTCGCCGCGCTTGAGCAACTGGTTGTCGGGAACAACAGCGTGTTCGCCGTCGAAGCTGGGCAATGTGTTCATGAAAACCTTCCTGACGCGGGCAACGGCGCGGAAAGCGTCTTGCAAAGCCGGTCTAACGTGCCCGTACGGGCGGGATGTGGCGCAATTATAAAACTGCACAGTCCATGAATTGCTGAATGTAAAAAAAATGTAGGAACTTTGTGACGGAAAGGATTGTTGCGGGGGCGAACCTGTTGCGCTCAGGTGTCTTGTGCGCCGTTGTGTCCTGAAACGAAAAACCCCGCGCCGTTGCCGGGCGCGGGGTCGTGTTCACAACGCTGGCAGCGGGCTTATTCGCCCAGGGCCTTGGCCACGAACGGCGGGCTGACCAGCACGCCGGTGTGCAGCGGCGCGGTGTAGTACAGGGTGTCGAACGGCTTGGCGGCCGAATCGGCCTCGCGGAAGCCGAAGCCGAAACCGGCCTGCTTGCTGGCCACGGTCACCGACCACCAGCCGGTCGGGTAGCACGGCTGCGGGAACGGCAGGGTCTTGAACGACTGGAAGCCGGCCTTGCCCATTTCCGAACGCATGTCCTTGATCAGGTCCAGCAGCGCCAGCGGCGACTCGCTCTGCTGTACCAGCAGGCCGTCGTCCTTCAGGGCGCGGAAGCAGCTTTCAAAGAAGGACTTGTTGAACAGGCCTTCGGCCGGGCCGACCGGGTCGGTGGAATCCACGATCACCACGTCCACGCTGCCCGGGGCGCAGTTGGCCATATAGGCCACGCCGTCGTCGAACAGCAGCTCGGCGCGCACGTCACCGTTGGATTCGCACAGTTCCGGGAAGTACTTCTCGGCCATGCGGGTGACCTGCTCATCGATGTCGCACTGGGTGGCGCTTTCCACGCCCGGGTGCTTGAGCACCTCGCGCAGGGTGCCGCAGTCGCCGCCGCCGATGATCACCACGCGCTTGGGCGCCGGGTGGGTGAACAGCACCGGGTGGCTGATCATCTCGTGGTAGAAGAAATTGTCCTTGGTGGTCAGCATCATGGCGCCATCGATGACCATCAACTTGCCCCAGTCGGTGCTGTTGTAGATCTCGATCTTCTGGAACGGCGACTGCACCTCGTCCAGCTTGCCGGTGATGCGGAAACCAATAGCCGAACCGGTCGGCTGGAAGTGTTCGATGAACCAGTTTTCGTTGGAGGTCATGATGATTCCTGGGTGCTGGGGCTGTCCTTCTCCCCCGGGAGAAGGTGCCCCGGAGGGGCGGATGAGGGTAAGGGCGAAGCCTGTCACAGTCAGGTTTCACGCTTGCCCTCACCCCCGACCCCTCTCCCGGGGGGAGAGGGGAGGTAGTGAGGGCGCGGATTGTAACGGACCCTTGCCCCGCTAGCGTTAGAATGCGCGTCCTTATTTATCCACAGCTGAGAGTTGCTACGCCGATGAGCGATTGGTCCCTCGAACAGGCCCGCAAGACCTATTCGATTCCGCACTGGTCCGACGGGTATTTTGACGTCGATGCCGCAGGCCACGTGGTGGTCCGTCCCGCAGGTGCCCAAGGCACGGCGGTGTCGTTGCCGCAGATTGTCGATTCGGCGCGCGCCGCCGGCGCCAAACTGCCGTTGCTGGTGCGCTTCCCGGACATCCTCGGCCAGCGCCTGGGCAAGCTGCAGGCGGCGTTCGCCCAGGCCCAGTCCGACTGGGACTACGCCGGCGGCTATACCGCGGTCTACCCGATCAAGGTGAACCAGCACCGTGGCGTGGCCGGCACCCTGGCCAGCCACCACGGCGAAGGCTTCGGCCTGGAAGCCGGTTCCAAGCCTGAACTGATGGCGGTGCTGGCGCTGAGCCGGCCGGGTGGGCTGATCGTCTGCAACGGCTACAAGGACCGCGAATACATCCGCCTGGCGCTGATTGGCCGCAAGCTGGGCCTGCAGACCTATATCGTCATCGAGAAGCCGTCCGAGCTGAAGCTGGTGCTGGAGGAATCCAAGGCACTGGACGTGATGCCGGGCCTGGGCGTGCGCATGCGTCTGGCCTCGCTGGGTGCCGGCAAGTGGCAGAACAGCGGTGGCGACAAGGCCAAGTTCGGGCTGTCCCCGCGCCAGCTGCTGGACCTGTGGAAGAGCCTGCGCGACACCGAATACGCCGATTGCCTGAACCTGCTGCATTTCCACATGGGCAGCCAGATCAGCAATGTGCGCGACATCGCCAATGGCATGCGTGAAGCCACCCGTTACTTCGTCGAGCTGTCGCGCCTGGGCGCCAAGATCAGCCACGTCGATGTGGGCGGCGGCCTGGGCATCGATTACGAAGGCACCCGTTCGCGCAGCTACTGCTCGATCAACTATGGCCTCAACGCCTACGCCAGCAACATCGTGCAGCCGCTGGCCGAAGCCTGCGAAGCGCATGGCCTGACCCCGCCGCGCATCATCACCGAGTGTGGCCGCGCGATGACCGCGCACCACGCGGTGCTGATCGCCAACGTGTCGGAAGTGGAGCAGGCAGCCGAAGGCCGCGTGCCCGAAGCGCATGACGACGAGCCGGCGGCAATCCGTCACCTGCGCGAGATCCACGACGAGCTGGACCAGCGCCCGGCGGTGGAACTGTTCCAGGAAGCCCAGCATTTCCACGCCGAAGGCTTGAGCGCTTATGCACTGGGCCAGATCGACCTGCCGCAGCGTGCGCGCATCGACGACCTGTTCTACGCCATCGCCACCGGCGTGCGCGCGCGCCTGAGCTATGACGAAAAGAGCCATCGCCCGGCGCTTGATGAATTGAACGACCGGCTGGTGGACAAGTACTTCGTCAACTTCAGCGTGTTCGAGTCGATTCCGGATGCGTGGGCGATCGACCAGGTGTTCCCGATCGTGCCGATCCAGCGCTTGAACGAGCGCCCGGAGCGTCGCGGCGTGATCGCCGACATGACCTGCGATTCCGATGGCATGGTCAAGACCTACGTCGAGAACGAAAGCCTGGACAGCTCGCTGCCACTGCACGCCGTGCGCCATGGCGAGAGCTACCGCATCGGCTTCTTCCTGGTCGGTGCCTACCAGGAAATCCTCGGCGACATCCACAACCTGTTCGGCGACACCGATGCGGTGGAAGTGGTGGTTGAAGACGATGGCTACGTGATCACCCAGCAACGCCGCGGTGACACCACCGACGTGATGCTCGACTACGTGGGCTACAGCCTGGATGAGCTGCGCGCCTCCTACCGCAAGCGCGTGGCCGACGCCCAGCTGCCGGCCGATCGCGCCGCCGAACTCGACGCAGCGTTGGAAGCCGGCCTGACCGGCTACACCTACCTGTCAGACGAACCGCTGGCCTAAAAGCAAGCGAGATCTAAGAGCCCCTCTCCCGTTGCGGGGTGAGGGGGACTGGTTGCGAACCAAGGGTTCGCAGTCCGCCGAACGCCCTTGCGTCAGCGCAAGGGCCGGGGCGCGGAGCGGGGGTTGGGGTGAGGGGAGGCTTCTAAGCAAGCAAACCCGACTTACCCCCGAAACACCTGAAACCCAGCAAACGACTGACTAACCGGCATCAACTCGATGCGGTTGACGTTCAAGTGTGGCGGCAAGGTTGCCACCCAGAAAATCTGCTCGGCGATGTCCTCGGCAGTCATCGGGCTGGCGCCGCCGTACAGCTGATCCGATGCAGCCTGGTTGCCATGCGTGCGCACCAGGGTGAACTCGGTTTCGGCCATGCCCGGCTCGATCGCGGTCACGCGCACGCCGGTGCCATGCAGGTCGGCGCGCAGGCCCAGCGAGAACTGGCTGACAAAGGCCTTGGTGCCGCCGTAGGCATTGCCGCCCGGGTAGGGATACAGGGCCGCGGTGGAACTGATGTTGATGATGGCGCCACGGCGTTCGACCAGCTTGGGCAGCAGGTGGTGGGTCAACGTGACCAGCGCGGTGATGTTGGTGTCGATCATGGTGCGCCAGTCTTCCAGGCTGGCGTGCTGGGCGGCGGCGGTGCCCTGGGCGAGACCGGCGTTGTTGACCAGCAGGTCGATGTCACGGAAGGTCGGCGGTAGAGCGGCCAATGCGGCTTCCATGGCAGCGGCATCGCGGATGTCGAAGGCAGCGGCATGAACCGTGTCGGCGCCGAATTCTTCCACCAGCGGTTGCAGGCGCTCGGCACGGCGACCGGTGGCGATCACTTTCCAGCCCGCAGCAGCGAAGCGACGGACGGCGGCGGCGCCGAAACCGGAAGTGGCGCCAGTGATCAGAGCGGTCTTGGACATTGCGGAATCCTTGGGGCAGGGGAGGCCGATTTTCGCACTGTGGCGGCGGAAGCGGGAGAAGGAATCCAGGCAAAGCCAAGCCTCAACTGTAGTGCCGAGCCACGCTCGGCAGGAGCTTTGCCGCAAAGCCCAAAGCCCCCTCATCCGCCCCTTCGGGGCACCTTCTCCCGCTTGCGGGAGAAGGGACAAAGCCAAAGTCGAGCGGTGCCTGTAGTGCCGAGCCATGCTCGGCAGGGCTTTACCGCCAAATCTAAAGCCAAAAGCACCCCTCCCCAGCCCTCCCCTTGGCTTCGCCAAAGGGAGGGGGCAGAACGCGTGACCTGACAACGAGCACGGTGGCGAGCGCTGCAGGTACCAGGCAGCAGAAAACAGAAAGCAGAAAGCAGAAAACAGAAAGCTGCCAACGGTCATCAGACAGCAGACAGCGCAGCCGCTCTCAGCCCCCTCCCTTGCGCCGCAGGCGCAGGGGAGGGTTGGGGAGGGGTGCTCCTGCTCTTCGCACCAGCGAAAACACCACACCGAAATCCCTTATGGATCATGCGCCAAAGCCCCGGGTGCGCTCCGCTTACCCGGGCTACAACGGCGCAAACAAAAAGGCCCCAACATCAAGTGATGTCACGGCCTAAATGTTCGAAGAGCTTTTCGAGCGACCCGTTAGCCGCAATAGCCCCCTTTAGTTAAGGGGGCGCGCCGACAGGCGCGGGGATGTGGATGCAACGGGAGTGGGGCCCGAGGTTTGCGCAGCAAATCTTGGGGTGAAGCCGCCATCGGCGGTTTCACTTCCCCCCTTTAGTTAAGGGGGCGCGCCGACAGGCGCAGGGTTGTGGAGAAAACAGGCACGGGGCCCAAAGTTTGCACAACAAACTTTGGGCTAACACTGCCATCAGCGGCGTTACTGCGCCTTGATCGCCATCGCCTGCAGGCCCGTACCGTTGAGCTTGGCCTTGGCTTCGGCCAGTTCGCTGGCGGTGCCGTAGGGGCCCATGCGCACGCGGTACACGGTGTTGCCGTTGATCTGTGCCGATTCCACCCGCGCCGCCAAACCCATCATCGCCAGCTTGGCCTTGGTCGACTCGGCATCGCCGGAGGCACCAAACGCACCCGCCTGCAGGATGTAGCGCACGTTCTCCGTCGCCGCCGGTGCCGCTGCTGCCACCGGCGCGGCCGGTGTTGCTGCTGCGGGCGCTGGCTTGGGCGCGGTAGCCGCAGGTGCCGGCGTAGCGCTGGCAACCTGAGCCGGGCGTGCTGGGGTTTCGCTGATCGGTGCCGGCTGGCGCGCTGTTTCAGCTACCGGTGCCGGCAACGGGCGTCCTTCCAGCGCGGCCTGCGCACGTTGTGCTTCGGTCGGTGCAGCGACCGGCGTGGACGGGTTGGCAGCCGCTGCCGCGCGCGCTGCGGCGGCACGGCGCTGTTCCTCGGCCTTGGCACTGGCGGCCAGTTCGGCGTCGGACATCTGCACTTCCGTGCCCGGCAGCAAGGTGTAGAAATCGTACTGGGTGGCTGGCTTCTCTTCCGGCTTGGCACCGGCAGGCGTGGCTGGCTTGTTCGATTCCACACCGGCGTCGACGTCGGCATCGGCTACCGGCGCCGGCTGTGCGTCCGGGTTGGGTTGCGGGCCTACGCGCAGAAAGCCGTCGCCGTCCTTCTTGAACAGGTTGGGCGCCGCCAGGAACACCACGGCCGCGATCGCCACGCCGGCAACCAGCCACACCCAGCCGGGCGTGCCATTGTTGTTGTTGCGCCGGGCTTGGGTTTTGCCGCGTCGTGCTGCCATGTCTACTGCGTCTCCAGGTGTTTACATCTTTTCCGGGGCACTGACGCCCAGGATGCTCAGGCCATTGGCCAGGGTCTGCCGTGCGGCGCTGGCCAGGACGAGCTTGGCGTTGCGCTCGGCGGCATCATCCACCAGCACCGGCGTGCCGTGATACCACGTGTGGAAAGCGTGCGCCAATTCACGCAGATACTGCGCGACCTGGTGCGGTTCCAGCGCGATGCCGGCCGCTTCCACCACTTCCGGGTAACGCGAAATCTCGTTCATCAGTTCCAGCGAGAGTTCGTCGCTCAGCTGCGACAGCGCTGCCAGGCCTTCGGCCTGCTTGTAGTCCAGGCCCTTCTCCTGCGCCTGGCGCAGCAGCGAACAGACGCGGGCATGCGCGTACTGCACGTAGAACACCGGGTTGTCGCTGCTCTGCTGGCGGGCCAGGTCGATGTCGAAGGTCAGCTGCGAGTCGGGCTTGCGGGCGATCAGGAACCAGCGCACCGCATCGGCACCCACTTCGTCGATCAGGTCGCGCAGGGTCAGGTAGCTGCCGGCACGCTTGGACAGCTTCACTTCCTCGCCGCCGCGCATCACCGTCACCATCTGGTGCAGCACGTATTCCGGCCAACCCTTGGGAATGCCCACGTCCAGCGCCTGCAGGCCAGCGCGTACGCGCGCCAACGAGCCATGGTGGTCGGCACCAAGCTCGGTGATGGCGCGTTCGTAACCGCGCTGCCACTTGCTCAGGTGGTAGGCCACGTCCGGCAGGAAGTAGGTGAAGGTGCCGTCGGACTTGCGCATCACGCGGTCCTTGTCGTCACCAAAATCGGTGGAGCGCAGCCACAGCGCGCCGCCTTCCTCGTAGGTGTGGCCGGAGCTGATCAGCTGCTGCACGGTCTCGGCAACCTTGCCGTCCTTGTACAGCGAGCTCTCCAGGAAGTAGATGTCGAAATCCACGCCGAATGCAGCCAGGTCCAGGTTCTGCTCGTTGCGCAGGTAGGCCACGGCGAAACGGCGGATTTCATC
Organism: Stenotrophomonas sp. STEN240; assembly: GCF_056756175.1. Classification (NCBI taxonomy): domain Bacteria; kingdom Pseudomonadati; phylum Pseudomonadota; class Gammaproteobacteria; order Lysobacterales; family Lysobacteraceae; genus Stenotrophomonas; species Stenotrophomonas sp. STEN240. Next base: position 91,993 of record NZ_JBRRBO010000013.1, read on the forward strand.
CAGGTTCTCGGCATCGCGGGCGCCGACGATCTGGCTGCCTTCCAGGTCCACGGTCTGGCCCAGCAGATAAGCCTTGGCCACATCGCCGATGTATTCGCCGTTGTAGGCATCGGCCGGCCACTGTTCGTCGCCCGGCTTGAAGCCACGCGCACGTGCCTGCACCGACTTGGCGAGGTTTTCGATCTGCACGCCGGCGTCGTTGTAATAGAACTCGCGCTTGGCGTTCCAACCGTTGACTTCCAGCACGCGCGCGATGCAATCGCCGATCACGCCAGCGCGGCCGTGGCCGACATGCAGCGGACCGGTCGGGTTGGCCGATACGTATTCAACGCCGACGCTGCGGCCGTTGCCGCTCAGGTTGCGGCCGTAGTCTTCGGCCTCCTTGAGCACGCTGACGACTTCGCGCTGGTAAGCCACCGGCGAGAGTTTGAAATTGATGAAGCCTGGGCCGGCGATCTCGACATTGACGATGTCGTCGCTGACCGGCAACGCGGCAACCAAAGCCTGCGCAACGGCGCGCGGATTGCTGCGCGCGGCCTTGGCCAGCAGCATGGCGGCGTTGGTGGCGAAATCACCGTGTTCGCGGGTCTTGGGTCGTTCGACCACGAAATCCGGCGGCAGGGTGTCGGCAGGCAAAGTGCCGTTGGCGCGCAAGGCTTCGATGCCTTGGCCGATGAGGGCGCGGAGTTGGGGTTTCACGTGACTATTCTGCTTGAAGCGCGGAACTGACCATTTTACCTGACCTGCGGCACGGCCGCCCCAAGGGCCGCAGGCCGGGGGTCAGGAATGTCAAAAAAACAGAAAGATCTCCGGCTCAGCCTGATTGAGATCCGTTGTGCGGATCTGCTTGGCTCGCCCTTTCGCGCCAGCGAAGCGTACTGGAACTGGAGCGGCGCCTGGACCGGTCAGGCAGCCCCCGGCCGGTGGCTGCACGCCATTGGCCCGAAAACCGCAGCTCCCGCCCGGCGCCGCGCCAGCTTGCCCAGCCTGTTCAGACCCAACCCCGTGCCGCCAGCGACACCGGCGCACCATCGCCGATCACAAAATGGTCCAGCAGCCGGATATCCACCAGCGCCAAGGCCTGGCGCAGGCGTTCGGTGATGGCGCGGTCGGCCGCCGACGGTTCAGGATTCCCGGACGGGTGGTTGTGGCCGATGATCAGCGCCGCCGCGTTGTGGGCCAGGGCCTGGCGCAGCACTTCGCGCGGGTGGACCTCGGCGCTGTCCACCGTGCCTGTGGATAACTCTTCGAAAGCCAGCGCCCGGTGGCGGTTGTCCAGGAACAGCACGGCAAACACCTCCTGCGGGCGGTGGCGCAGGCGTTGCGCGAAGTAGCGGCCAGCGGCGGCCGGGTCGGTCAGCACCTGGCCGCGTTCCAGGTCCGCAGCCAGGTGGCGTGTGCCCAGTTCCAGCGCAGCGCTGAGCTGACAGGCGCGGGCAGGGCCCAACCCCGGCAGTTTGGCCAGCTGTGGGGCACTGCGGTCCAGCAGCACCCGCAGCGGGCCGTGGCTCTGCAGCAGTTCGCGCGCGGTCTGCACCGCATCGCGGCCGCGCAGGCCCGAACCCAGAAAGATCGCCAACAGTTCAGCATCGGAAAGCGCAGCCGCCCCGCGTGCAAGGAGTTTTTCGCGCGGGCGTTCCGCGCTGGGCCAATCACGGATATGCATGCGTCGCAGATTCACCGCTATTTGCCAAAAACTGGATCAGGCGTAACAAACCCTTCGGTTAAGCTAATGATTCTTCTGTACCTAGGACTATCCACCCGTGACCAGCGTTTCCCCCACTTCCCGCCCCTTGGAAGGACAGAAGCTGCTGCTATGCGTAGGCGGCGGCATTGCCGCGTACAAGTCGCTGGAGCTGGTGCGGCGGCTGCGTGATGCCGGCGCCACCGTGCAGGTGGCGATGACGGCTGGTGCACAGCAGTTCGTCACGCCGCTGAGCTTCCAGGCCCTGTCCGGCCATCCCACCCGCACCACACTGTGGGACAGCGCCGCCGAGCAGGCCATGGGCCATATCGAGCTGGCGCGCTGGGCCGACCGCATCCTCATTGCCCCGGCCACCGCCGATCTGCTGGCACGGCTGGCGCATGGCAATGCCGACGACCTGGTGACCACGCTATGCCTGGCTACCACCGCGCCGTTGACCGTATGCCCGGCAATGAACCACCGCATGTGGCTGCATCCTGCCACCCAGGCCAACATGGCCCTGCTGCGCGAGCGCGGGGTGCAGGTGATCGGGCCCGAAGACGGCCCGCTGGCCGAAGGCGAATCCGGCCCTGGCAGGGTCAGTGAGGCACCGACCATCATTGCCGCGCTGGCGGCCAATCTGGCGCCGCAGGCAGCGCCCAAGCCGGGCCGCCTCAACGGCATGCGCGTGTTGATCAGTGCCGGCCCCACCTATGAAGACCTGGACCCGGTGCGCTATGTCGGCAACCGCTCCAGCGGCAAGATGGGCTACGCCCTGGCCGCCGCCGCCGCCCGTCAGGGCGCGCAGGTTGTGCTGGTCAGCGGCCCGGTGCAGCTGGCCACCCCGGCCGGCGTGCAGCGCATTGATGTGCGCTCGGCCGCGCAGATGCGTGAGGCCGTGCTGGCGGCGTTGCCGGCCGATATCTATATCGGTGCCGCCGCCGTGGCCGATTACACGCCGCGCCAGGTTTCGCCGCAGAAGCTGAAGAAAACCGCCGGCACCCAGACGCTGACCCTGGAGCTGGTGCGCACCGCCGACATCTTGGCCGAAGTCGCCGTGCAGGAGCAGGCACTGAAACTGGTGGTGGGCTTTGCCGCTGAAACCCACGACGTGGAGAAGTACGCGCGCGGCAAGCTGGCCGACAAGCACCTGGACCTGATCATCGCCAACCAGGTCGGCATTGCCGGCAATGGCTTTGAAAGCGACCAGAATGCCGCCGTTGCCTACTGGGACGGTGGCCTGCGCGAGTTCCCGGGCACCGCCAAGACCCAGTTGGCCGAACAGTTGTTGGATCTGATTGCAGAGAGGTTGGACGCATGAGTAATGGACTGCAGCCCTTGCAGGTGAAGTTGCTGGACCCGCGCTTCGGCGACAGCTGGCCGCTGCCGGGCTACGCCACCGAAGCCAGCGCCGGCATGGACCTGCGCGCGGCGACCGAAGTCGCGCTCACCCTGGAACCCGGTGATGCGGCGCTGCTGCCCAGCGGCATCGCGATACATATTGCCGACCCGGGCCTGTGTGCTGTGGTTTTGCCGCGCTCGGGGCTGGGCCATCGCCACGGCATCGTGTTGGGCAATGGCACGGGTTTGATTGACGCCGACTACCAGGGGCCCTTGCTGATCAGCGTCTGGAACCGTGGTCGTGACGCATTCACGATCGAGCCCGGCGACCGCATCGCGCAATTGGTGGTGATGCCGATTGCACGCGTTGCATTGCAGGTAGTGGATACTTTCATTGACAGTGCACGTGGAACGGGTGGATTCGGCCACACCGGGGTGCGCTGACAGGGGGAAACGCACGATGAGCCAAGGGAATGAAAGCGGGCGGCCACGTCCCGCACTGGGTCGTTCTACGCCATTGCTGGCGGTGATGCTGCTGCTGTTGGCCGGTTGGTTCGGCTGGAGCGCGGCGGACCAGTGGATGCAGTCCGGCGCCAGTGCCGGGCTGGAGCAGTCCCGCGACCAGGCGGTGGCCGAGGTGCAGAAGGCACTGGACGCCCAGACCGCGCAGTTCAACAAGCAGCTCGCGCTGGAGCCAGTGAAGGCCGCCTTGGCCAGCGGCGATGCGACTGCGGTCGCCTTGGCCGTACGCGACAAGTGGAACGGCGTGGAAGACGCGCAGGTGCTGGATGCCACCCTGGCCCAGGCCTATGCCGAGCCGGCCACGTTTGGTTACTCGCGCCTGGCCTTGCTTGAGCAGGCAATGGCCGCCGGCCAGCCGACCGCCAAGGTGGTCCGCGATGGCGGCAGCCCGCGTTTGGGCCTGGCCGCACCGGTACTGCTGCAGGGCAAGCCGGCGGTGATCTATATCCGCCAGCCGCTGACCCGGCTGACCTCGGTATTTGACGGCATTGCTTCGCCGGCCAGTGCCTTCCTCGGGCTGCGCCAGGGCGGTTTCACCATCGTCCAGAAGGGCTCGACCGATCTTGGCAACAGCGCCGATGCACTGGCGCGCCCGGTCGGTGACAGCGGCCTGCGGGTGGTTGCAGAACTGCCCGATGCCAGCGCCGGCCCGCTCGGCCTTGGGGTAATTCCCAGCGCCATTGTGGCGCTGCTGTTGCTGGCCACCGCGCTGCTGTTGCTGTTGGGGCGCAAGCGCCTGATGAACCTGCCGGCGCTGCGCAAGAACACGGCACAGGCCGATGACACCGGCCCAACCCTGCAGGAAGCGCTGGAACAGGACCCGCAGCCGTTGCCGCTGTCGGCCAATGCGCGCGCTGGCGATCAGCCGCAGGCGCAGCCTGAGCCGGGGGCCGAAGCGGTGTTGCCGGGCATTTTCCGGGCCTACGACATCCGTGGCGTGCTCGGCGCCGAGTTGAATGCCAGTGTCGCCACGCTGATTGGCCAGGCCATCGGCAGCGAGATGCAGGCACAGGGCCTGCGCGATGTGGTGGTGGGCCGCGACGGTCGCCTGTCCGGCCCGGAGCTGTCCGACGCCTTGATCACCGGCCTGCGCCGCGCCGGCTGCGATGTGATCGATATCGGCCTGGCGCCTACCCCGGTGGTGTACTTCGCCAGCTATCACCTGCGCGCCGGCAGCTGCGTGGCGGTGACCGGCAGCCACAATCCGCCGGATTACAACGGTTTCAAGATCGTCATTGGTGGCGAAACCCTGTCCGGCGACGCCATCACCGACCTGTACAAGCGCATCCAGGAAGGCCGCCTGCAGCGCGCCGACAACGACGGCAGCCTGCAGCAGCGCGAGGTCATCGACGACTACGTGCAACGCATTGCCGACGACGTACAGCTGGACCGCCCGCTCAAGATCGTCGCCGACGCTGGCAATGGTGTTGCCGGTGCGGTGGCACCGCAGTTGCTGGAAGCCATCGGCGCCGAAGTGATTCCGTTGTACTGCGATGTGGATGGCAATTTCCCCAACCACCACCCCGACCCCAGCGACCCGCACAACCTCGAAGACCTGGTGCAGATGGTCAAGCGTTTCGACGCGGACCTGGGCGTGGCCTTCGATGGCGATGGCGACCGCCTAGGCGTGGTCACCAAGGACGGCAAGATCATCTTCGCCGACCGTCTGCTGATGCTGTTCGCCGCCGACGTGCTGACCCGCAACCCGGGCGCGATGGTCATCTACGACGTCAAGTGCACGGGCAAGTTGTCGGACTACATCCTGCGCAATGGCGGCAGCCCGATGATGTGGAAGACCGGGCATTCGCTGGTCAAGGCCAAGATGCGCGAGACCGGCGCCGAGCTGGCCGGCGAGATGAGCGGCCACTTCTTCTTCAAGGAGCGCTGGTACGGCTTTGACGATGGCTTGTATGCGGCCGCGCGCCTGTTGGAAATCCTGGGCCAGCGCGATGAAGAGCCTTCCGAGGTATTGGACGAATTGCCGGATGCGGTGTCCACGCCGGAGTTGAAGGTGGCGGTGGAAGAGGGCACCCAGCATGCGCAGGTGGCCTTGATCGTGGCGACCGCGCAGTTGGAGGACTCGGCGTTCTCGGGCGCGCGTATTTCGACGATTGATGGCCTGCGTGCCGACTTCAATGATGGCTGGGGCCTGGTGCGCGCGTCCAACACCACGCCGGTGCTGGTGCTGCGCTTTGAGGCCAATGATGAAGCGGCGCTGGAGCGGATCAAGGGCGTATTCCGCGAGCAGCTGCTGCAGGTGTTGCCGGCCGGGACTGAACTGGGGTTCTGATTGGTTTTTGCATGACGAAAGGCCGTCTGCGCGTAGCGCAGGCGGCTTTTTGTTTTTGTGGGTTGGACTTCGCTGGCTGCTTTTTGCGGAGCGGGCGCTGCTGGGGTGGTTTGGATTGCTGCGAAAAGCACCCCTCCCCAACCCTCCCCTTGGCTGCGCCAAAGGGAGGGAGACAAGCGGCTGCGCTTCGACCCAGCAGGCCGCGCGCACTGCGCCCCCTCCCTTTGGCGTAGCCAAGGGGAGGGTTGGGGAGGGGTGCCGTTGCCCTTGCTGTCGCTTTCGCTTGTGGGAGCGGCGTAAGCCGCGAAGCTGACGCAGCCTCGGCGTTCAACAATCTGCAACCTCAGATCAACGGGTGTCTGTTGTTTGGATAGCTTCGCGGCTGACGCCGCTCCCACAACAACAACCACAACCCCAATTGCCCGGCGTCACTTCAAGTCCCACCAAACCGCAAACCAACCCCCGGCTCGGTGAACAGGTAACGCGATTCCAGTGCCGAATCGCCCAGCTTGTGCCGCAAGCGCCCCACCAGGATGCGTAGGTAGTGGGTGTCATGCCGGTGCGTTGGCCCCCAGATTTCCTGCAAGATCTGCGGCTGCGTCACCACCCTTCCGGCATTGCGCAGCAACAACGCCAATAGCGCATATTCCTTGCGCGTCAATGCAATCGCTTCATCATCCACGCGTACATCGCGGCGCGACAGGTCGATATGCAGGCGGCCGTCATCGAACACCGGCACCTGACCTTCGCTGTCGGTGCTGCGGCTGCGCAGCAAGGCACGCACGCGCGCCATCAATTCCTGGGTGCCGAATGGTTTGGTCACGTAGTCGTTGGCGCCGTTGTCCAAGGCGCGCACCTTCTCCGCTTCGCCGGCGCGCACGCTGAGCATGATCACCGGCACCTGGCTCCATTGCCGCAGTTCGGCCAACACCTCATGGCCCTCCATGTCGGGCAGGCCGATATCCAGCACCACCAGGTCGGCACCGTCCTCGGCCAGCCGCTGCAGGCCTTCGGCGCCATTGCTGGCCTGGCTGACCGCATAGCCTTGCGCACGCAGCGAGATATCCAGAAAGCGCCGGATCTGCACTTCGTCATCCACCACCAGCACGCGCGGCGGCGGAATGGCCGGCGCGTCAGCCATCGTCGCGCGGGCTCTCGGGATGCGGCTGGAGCAGGGGCAGGGTCATTCGTATCAGCGTACCGCGTCCGTCGCGCCCCGGCAGCGCTTCGACGCTGCCGCCGTGTGCGCCGATCATGCCCTGGCAGATGGTCAGGCCCAAGCCAGTACCTTGGCGGCCGCGGTCGCCGCGCTCCACGCTGTAGAACATGTCGAAGATGCGCGAGCGCTCGGCATCGGGAATGCCCGGGCCGGCGTCGATAACCTCGATGCGCAGCTCGTTGGCCTGCTGGCGTGCACGTACCTCCACCGGCACGCCGGGCGGCGAGAACTTGGCGGCGTTCTCCATCACGTTGAACACCGCCTGCTCGACCAAGGCCGGGTGTACCCAGATCGGCCCCAGTTCCGCTGGAATATCCAGCTGCAGGCGCACATCCGGTTGATAGCGCTGCAGGCGCCGCGCGGCCGAGCCGATCAGCTCGTCCACGCCGATCCAGTCACGGTTGAGCTTGAGCCCGTCGTGGCCAAGCCGGGTCATGTCCAGCAGGTTCTGGATGTAGCGGTCCAGCCGCTCGCCTTCGACCACGATGGTGTCGAGCAGGGCGCGGCGGTCGCTGGCGTCCATCGCATCGGCGTAGTTGGACAGGCTGTCGGCCGAACCGATCATCGCCGCCAACGGCGAGCGCAGGTCGTGCGACACCGAAGACAACAGCGCCGAGCGCAGGCGTTCGGTCTCGTTGTGCAGATGCGCGGTTTCAAGGTCGGCGACCAGCCGCGTGCGCAGGGCGGCTTGAGCGATGTCGTCAGCCATCGCCTGCACCAGCTGGCGCTGCTCCGGGGCAAGCCGTGGATGCTGATGATCAAAACGCAGGCCGGCCACGCCTATCGCCCGCGCGTCGCCATCCAGCAAGGGCAGGAACCACCAGCAGGCGCCGGCCAGCGTATCGGTGAAGCGGCCCGCCGGTTGCCCGTGGCGCAGTGCCCAATCGGCAGCGGCCAGGTCGGTGTCGCCAGGTGCAGCCGTGCCGCTGGTGCTGGTGTCACCGGCCAAGCGCACCCAGGCCGGCGCATCCAACGCCTGTTCCAGGGCAACGCGGCCGGCATGTGCGACCTGCGCGTTGTCGGTGGCACCGACCAGCTGCCGGCCCAGCGTCTGCCGCACATTGGCATGGCGATTGGCCGCACGCAGCGCCACCACCTGCATGCGCAGCCGCGATGCCAGCCGGCCGGCGACCAGCGCGGCGGCCAGGAACAGGAACACCGTGATCACGCCTTGCCGCGCGCCGATCGCAAAGGTGAAGCGTGGCGCGATGAAGAAGAAGTTGTAGGCCAGAAAGCACAGCGTCGCCGCCAGCACTGCCGCGCTCATCCGCGTGCGCGCAGCCACAAGCACCACGGCGACGATGAACACCATCGCCAGGTCGCTCAGCCCTATCCAGCGCTCACCCAGCCACGCGGCCAGGCAGGCAATCGCGGTGGCCAGCACGGCGGTGGTTGCGTCCTTGCCCCAGCTGTCCGGCGCGAGCGAGAGCCCAAAGCGGCGCGCATTGGCGCGTGCCTGCGGGGTGCTGATGATGGTGATTTCGTAGTGCGCGCCGCGTTGTATCAACTGCTGGGTCAGGGTCTGGTTGAACAGCCGCGCCAACGGCCGCTCGCGGGTGCGGCCCAGCAGCAGCGAGGACACCGCGTTGTGCGCGGCATAGTCGAGCAGCGCATCGGCGATGCCTGGCCCGTGCAGCAGTTCGGCATCGCCGCCGAGCCGTCGTGCCAACGCGAACGCATCATCGATCTCGCGGCGGGTGGCCTCGTCGTAGCGGCGATGCTGCACGGTCACCACCGTCCACGGCGCATCGCGGCGCTCGGCAATGCGCCGCGCCACCCGCACCAGGTATTCGCTCTGGCCGCTGCCATCGATGGCGACCACCACCCGCCGCCGCAGCGGCAGATTGCTTTCGCCGCGCGCTGCGCGGGTCTCGCGCAGGCTGCTGTCGACGCGGTCGGCGGCTTCCTGCATTGCCAGTTCGCGCAGTGCGGTGAGGTTGGCCGGCGAAAAGAATGCCTGCAGCGCCTGCGCCGCCTGTTCGGGCACGTAGACCTTGCCTTGCTGCAGGCGTTCGATCAGCTCGCGCGGTGGCAGGTCGACCAGCACGATGTCGTGCAGGCGGTCGAACACCACATCCGGCACGGTCTCGCTGACGCGCACGCCGGTGATGCGCATCACCACATCGTTGAGGCTTTCCAGGTGCTGGATGTTGATCGTGGTCCAGACGTCGATGCCGGCGTCGAGCAGTTCCATCACGTCCTGCCAGCGCCGCTCATGGCGGCTACCGGGAGCATTGCGATGGGCCAGCTCATCGACCAGCACCAATGCCGGCTTGCGTGCCAGCACCGCGTCCAGATCCATCTCCTGCAGCTGGTGGCCGTGGTACGCCAGCGCGCACATTGCAATGCGCGGCAGGCCGTCGAGCAGGGCGGCGGTATCGCTGCGGCCATGGGTTTCAACCACGGCCGCCATTACATCCACGCCGCGCCGCAGTTGTTCCTGCGCGCGGGTGAGCATGCTGAAGGTCTTGCCCACGCCCGGCGCGGCGCCGAGGAAGACGGTCAGTTTGCCGCCGGCGTCGCGTTGCAGGGCGCCCGCAAGGGCATCGGCCTGGCGGCTACGGGAGTCGTTCATGGCCGCGATTGTGCGCCGTTGCGGGTGCGGGCTGCATCAGGGCGCATGCGCGGCCTGATCCAGCGCACGGTTGAGCGCGATGACGTTGATACGCGGCTGGCCGAACACGCCCCATTGGCGGTCCTCTGTTTGTGCATCCACCAGCGCCTGCACGCGGGCCTCGGGCCAGCCGCGCGCTGCCGCCACGCGTTGTATCTGCACCTGCACCGCAGCTGGCGACAGCTCCGGGTCCAAGCCACTGGCCGACTGCGTGACCAGATCGCCCGGCACTGTGGCCGGATCGATCTTCTCGCGCGCGGCAACGGCAGCAGTGGCTTCGCTCACGCGCTTGACCAGGTCCGGATTGCTGCGCGCCATATTGCTGCCGGCTGCGGCCATGGGGTCGTAGTTGGCGGCCGAAGGACGGGTCTGGAAATAGCCGTCGCCAGCAAAGGGCTGTGCCAGATACAGCGAGCCACGCACCTGTCCAACGGCATCGCGGATCAGGCTGCCATCGGCCTGCGCCGGAAACAGCGCACCGGAGAGGCAGGTTGCCAGCACCGCATAGACCAGACCGGTGCCGAACAGACCGAACAGTGACAGGCCAATAGCCGGCCGCCACAACGGGTTGCCGGAACGACGGGAAGAAGCGATTGAAGTGTTCATGCGCCAAATACCAGAGCAAGAAGGAAGTCGATGGCCTTGATGGCCGCAAACGGCAGCAGCACGCCGCCCAGTCCGTACACCAGCATGTTCCGCCGCAGCAGCGCGGTGGCGGTGGCCGGACGGAAGCGCACACCGCGCAGGGCCAGCGGGATCAGCGCCGGGATCACCAATGCGTTGAAGATCAGCGCCGCCAGCACCGCATTGCGCGGGCTCGACAGCTGCATCACGTTCAAGGCCGCCATCGACGGGATGCTGGCGGCAAACAGCGCCGGCAGGATGGCGAAGTATTTGGACACGTCATTGGCCAGCGAGAAGGTGGTCAGCGCGCCACGGGTGATCAGCTGCTGCTTGCCCACTTCCACCACCGCCAGCAGCTTGGCCGGGTCCGAATCCAGATCGACCATGTTGCCGGCCTCTTTGGCCGCCTGCGTACCGGAGTTCATCGCCAGACCAATATCGGCCTGGGCTAGTGCGGGCGCGTCGTTGGTGCCGTCGCCGACCATCGCCACCAGGCGGCCACCGGCCTGCTCGGCGCGGATGCGTGCCAGCTTGTCCTCGGGCCGCGCCTGCGCGATGTAGTCATCGACGCCGGCTTCGGCGGCAATGGCGGCAGCGGTGAGCGGGTTGTCGCCGGTGATCATCACCGTGCGGATGCCCATTGCCCGCAGCTGGGCGAACTTCTCGCGCATACCGTGCTTGACCACGTCGGCCAGCTCCACCACGCCGAGCACATGCCGGCCTTCGCTGACCACCAGCGGCGTGGCACCACCACGGGCAACCTGATCCACCCGCGCCTGCAACTCGTTCGGTACCGTGCCACCCAGCGCCAGCACATGCGCGGTGATGGCATCGGCAGCGCCTTTGCGGATGCTGCGGCCGTTGTCGAGGTCGACGCCGGACATGCGGGTTTGCGCGGTGAACGCCAGGAAATTTGGAACGCCGTACATGGATGTGCGGGCTTTTGCGGAGGGATCCGCATCAACGTGGTCGGGTTCGGCGGTGGTGCAACCCTGCTCGCGGGCCAGACGCACGATGGATTTACCTTCCGGCGTCGGGTCGGCCATTGAGGACAGCAGCGATGCCTCACGCAGCTGCGCAGCATCGATGCCGGCCAGCGGATGGAAGTGCGTGGCCTGACGGTCGCCGTAGGTGATGGTGCCGGTCTTGTCGAGCAGCAGCACATCCACGTCGCCGGCCACTTCCACTGCCTTGCCGGATTTGGCCAGCACATTGGCCGACAGCGCACGGTTCATGCCGGCGATGCCGATGGCCGGCAGCAGGCCACCGATGGTGGTCGGGATCAGGCATGCCAGCAGTGCGATCAGCAGCAGCGGGTCAACGCTGACGCCGACGAAGCCCGCAATCGCCGGCAGCGTTGCCACCACCACCAGAAAGGTCAGCGACATCGCCGCCAGCAGCAAAGTGAGCGCGATCTCGTTCGGCGTCTTCTGCCGGTTGGCGCCCTCGACCAGCGCGATCATGCGGTCGAGGAAGCTGTGGCCCGGTTCGGCACTGACCCGCACCACGATCTCGTCGGACAGCACCTTGGTGCCACCGATCACGCCGGAGCGATCGGTATCGGCCTCGCGCAGTACCGGTGCCGATTCGCCGGTGACGGCAGCTTCGTTGATGGTGGCAAGGCCGCGCACGATTTCGCCATCGGCTGGCACGAACTCACCGGCGCTGACAATTACATGGTCGCCTGGGCGCAGCTCGGCCGCCGGAACACGGTTTTCGGCAGCACCCTGCAACGGCGTGGCGACACGCCGCGCGACAAGGTCCTGACGTGCACGGCGCAGCGACGCGGCCTGGCCACGGCCACGTGCCTCGGCCACGGCTTCGGCGAAATTGCCGAACAACACCGTCACCAGCAGGATCGCGGTGACGGCCAGGCCGAAGCCCAGCGGCGCGTTGCCGCTGAGGGTGACGATCAGCGCCAGCACGGTGCCGGCCATCACCACCGCCATCACCGGGTTGTGCAGCAGATGCAACGGCGACAGCTTGCGTACCGAGTCGATCAGCGCACGGCGCAGGCCGGCCGCATCAAGCAGGGCGGGGCGGCGCGATGCCGCAGGAGAAGCGGAGCGGTTCATGGGGGCGTTCACGGTGAGGGGGCTCCCTGCAGGGCCAGCAGGCTCAGGTGTTCGGCCACCGGGCCAAGCACCAGCGCTGGCAGGAACTGCAGCACGGTAAGGACGATGACCACGCAGATGAGCGTCAGTGCGAAGGTCGGGGTTTCAATCTGCAGGCTGCCGGCGCTTTGCGGCACCTGCCGCTTGGCCGCCAGCTGTGTGGCGATGATCAGCGGGATGATCAGGATCGGGAATCGGCCCAAGGCCAACACCAGCGCACAGCTCAGGTTCCACCACACGGTGTTGTCGGCCAGCCCTTCAAAGCCGGAGCCGTTGTTGGCATAGGCCGAGGTGAACTCGTAGAACACCTGGCTGATGCCGTGGAAGCCGGGATTCGACGTGCCGGCCAGACCGGGCACGGCCAAGGTCAGTGCGGTCAGCCCGAGCAGGGTGATCGGCTGCAGCAGCACCAGTACCGCGAGCAGGCGCACCTGTGGCGTTTCCAGTTTGCGGCCGAGCAGCTCGGGCGTGCGCCCGGTCATCAGACCGGCCAGGAACACCGCCATCATCAGATAGACCAGGAACTGCTGGATGCCGCAGCCAATGCCGCCCCAGATCGCGCTGATCAGCATGTTGACCAGCGGCACCAGTCCGCCGAGCGGGCTCAGCGAATCATGCATGCCATTGACCGAGCCGTTCTGCACCTGGGTGGTGATGGTCGACCACAAGGCCGTGCCATCGGCACCAAAGCGGGCCTCCTTGCCTTCCATCAACAGGCCGCTGGCGGCGCTGGCGCTATGGCCTTCCAGCCACAGGCTGGCGGAAGTGGAGAGCACCGACATGGTCAGCATGCAGCCGAACACCAGCGCGCCGAACCGCCGCCGGCCGGTGAAGCTGCCGAGCATGCAGATAGTGGCCATCGGAATGAGCAGGATGCCGATCAGCTCCAGCGCGTTGGACAGCGGGGTCGGGTTTTCCAGCGGGAAGCTGCTGTTCGGGCCATACCAGCCGCCGCCATTGGCGCCGAGCTGCTTGGCCGCGACCATTGCTGCGACCGGGCCGAGCGGGATCTTCTGCGTTTCCATGCCGGCACTGGCGTCGATCGGCGTGGCCTGCGGCCCAGCGGCCAGTGTGGAAGGTACGCCCTGCCAGTTCAGCAGCAGCGTCCAAACCAGGCATAGCGGCAGCAGGAAGCGCAGGCACAGGCGCACCACGTCGGCGTAGTAGTTGCCGACGGTGACGTGCACCGGCGCGTTGCTGTTGTCGCTTGTCGCCGGCTTCATGAACAAGGCGCGCAGCGTGGCCACTGCAAGAGCCAGGCCCATCATCGGGGTGATCACCTGCAGGCCGGTGATACCGGTCATCTGCGACAAGTAGGACAGCTGTGCCTGGCCGCTGTAATGCTGCTGGTTGGTGTTGGTCAGGAACGAGACCATGGTGTGGAACGCGGTATCCCAACGCATGTTGGGGATGTTGTCCGGGTTCAACGGCAGCCAGGCCTGGGTCATGAACACCGTCTGGGTCAGTATCGCCAGGACCAGGTTGCTGATCAGGAAGGCGAGCACATAGCCGCGCCAGGACATGGAGTGGTTGGGGTCGACCCCGAGCACGCGGTACAGCGGTTTTTCGATCCAGTGGAAGAGGATGTCGATACGCATCGGCGTACCGCGCATCAGCCGCGCGAGGTACAGGCCCAGCGGCCAGGCCAGCGCAAGGCTGGCCAGAATGATGATGATGGCTTCGATCACGATGGCGCTCCTCAGAACGAATCGGGTCGAAGGACCGCGTACAGCAGATAGGCAGCGGCGATCAGCACCACTACGCCGCACAACAGAGCAAGCCAGCCAGGCATGGAAACCTCGAATTACGATCAGCACGTAGCCGCAGCTGCCAGCACGCGCGTTGGTGGACGGGCGGGGCGACAGGCCGCAAAGGAAGGCAGTTCTGATCACCCCGATCAGAGCGCTATCGTCCGCCTGGGGGGCGTAAACGATCGACGCTGCAGAGCGGGGGCTGGCGTAAAAGGCGCGTAAAAAGTGGGGTTTGGGGGGCTTGGGGTGTGGGGGTAGATGCGGAAGCAAAGCCAAAGCCAAAGCCAAAGCCAAAGCCCCCTCATCCGCCCCTTCGGGGCACCTTCCCCCAAAAAGGGGGCTGCAGTCCCGCACGCGGGAGAAGGGAAACGGTTCATGGCTTGCGGCAAGTCCGCTGCAGCCTGCGGATCTGCCGCGACTCGGGCACTCCAAGCCGTAGGAAGCGACTCGCAGACCCGGAGCCACTCGCGGACTCAGCGCCGTAGGGAGCTACTTGCAGCTCCGGAACCACTCGCGGACTCAACGTCGCAGGGAGCCACTTCAGATCCGGAGTCACACCCGGACTCAACGCCTCAGGAAGCCACCCGCAGAGCCGGAACCACACGCAGACTCAATGCCGCAGGGAGCTACTCGCAGACCCGGAACCACGCGCAGACTCACCGCCGCAGGGAGCCACTTCAGATCCGGAGCCACACGCGGACTAAATGCCTCAGGAACCCACTCGTAGACCCGGAACCACTCGCGAACTCAACGCCGCAGGAAGCCATTCCCTTCTCCCGTTTACGGGAGAAGGTGCCCCGAAGGGGCGGATGAGGGGGAGCTCTTGACTGAAAGCCCCAAAACAAAAAAGCGGCCCGAAGGCCGCTCCCATACTTCAATCCAACACCAATCGGCTCAGCCCTTGGCAGGCACAACCGCAGCAGGCGCCGGTGCAGCAGCCGACGCGGCGCTGGAAGCATCCACCGGTGCAGCAATGCCCTTGAGCTCGCGATACCGTGCCAGGCTCTCGGCGATTTCAACATCCATCGCCTGCCGCTGCTGCTCGAACGCAGACTGCAGACGCAGCTGCGCCAGCAGTTCATTGTGACGCTGGCGGATTTCAGTGGCCTGCTTGTCGGCCACCTTCTGCCCGGCCAGTTCCTTGTTGCCGGCGGCAGTGAGCTGGGCGGCCAGCGCGCTGCGCAGGCTGGTCACGTT
This sequence comes from Stenotrophomonas sp. STEN240, assembly GCF_056756175.1. NCBI lineage: Bacteria > Pseudomonadati > Pseudomonadota > Gammaproteobacteria > Lysobacterales > Lysobacteraceae > Stenotrophomonas > Stenotrophomonas sp. STEN240. The sequence goes on from NZ_JBRRBO010000013.1 coordinate 107,349, forward strand.
GAACACTGCGGTCTTGATGTTGTTGTCGACAATCGCGGTGCGCTCATTGAACACACGGCGCAGATCGTCTTCGGTGGCGTAGGTGGACAACATCGCCTGTTCGGTACGCTTGCGCGTGTCCGCCGCCGCTGCGTCCACTTCCTGTTGGGCCTGTGCCAAGGCAGCGTCGGCTCGTTCTTCGGCGGTTAGCGCGCGCTGCACCTCGGCACCGCGCGTTCCACTGCGCGCACTGAACTCCTGGCGCGCGCTGTTCACCGCTTCCGGCGGCAGCGTGTCCGAACAGATGCGCTTGCCGCCTTCATCCCAGCAATACAGCTTCTTGCCGGTGTCGGCGGGCTTGTTCTGGGCAAGCGCCGGGGCTGCCAGTGCGGCCAGCACCAGCAACAACGTTGCCGCTTTCTTCGTCGGATTTGGCACCTTGGCAGCCCCCTGCTATCAGCCTGTCGGATTGCTCCCGTAGCGGCCACGGTAGGCCAGCAACGGTTCGCGATAGCCGACAAGTTCCGGGTTCCCGGAGGCGAATGCAAGCAGATCGGCCAGATTGGCCACCGCAATCACCGGAATACCGGTTTCGGCAGCCACGGCCTGCGCGGCTGAACGCGGGTCGGTCTCCGAGGCGATTTCCTGGCGGTCCAGTGCCACCACGATGCCGGCGGGAATGCCATTGGCTTCGCGGATGATGGCCAGCGCCTCGCGGATGGCGGTACCGGCGGTGATCACGTCATCGACGATCAGGATGCGCTTGCCGGCCATGTCGGCGCCGATCAGGGTGCCGCCTTCGCCGTGGTCCTTGGCTTCCTTGCGGTTGAAGGTCAACGGCAGGTTGCGGCCGCGGTGCGAGAACTCGCAGGCGATGGCGGTGGCCAGCGGGATGCCCTTGTAGGCCGGGCCAAACAGCTGGTCATAGGCAATGCCGGCGGCATCGATGGCGTCGGCATAGCAGTTGCCCAGCTGGGCCAGGGCCAGACCGGTGTCAAAACGGCCGGCGTTGAAGAAATACGGGCTCACCCGGCCGGACTTGAGGGTGAACTGGCCAAAACGCAGCGCGTCGGCATTCAACGCCAGCTGCAGGAAACGGGAACGATGGTCACTCATGTAAATACGCATTCTTGTCGTCTATTGAGGGTCCTAGGGTAAAGCATGCCCCTTGCAAATGCTGCGTTGCGGGCGCTCCCGCCGGCTGAAGCCCGGGCCCGGCTCACTGTCAGGGGAAAGCACCGGCCCAGTGTGTCGACCGCCCTGGTCCGGGCGGTATGCTGTGCCGGTCTTGAGCTTTCCCAACAGCGGTCCTTCATGCGTATTACCAGCTTCAATGCCAACGGCATCCGTTCGGCCACCACCAAGGGCTTCAACGAGTGGTTCCTGGGCCAGCAGGCCGACGTGCTCTGCATTCAGGAAACCAAAGCGCAGGAGTCGCAGCTGACCGATGCGCTGTTCCGCCCGGACGGCCACCACTGTTTCTACCGCGATGCGATCACCAAGAAGGGCTACAGCGGCGTAGGCATCTGGAGCCGCCGCGAGCCGGACGAAGTACGCACCGCGCTGGGTTGGGCACCGTTCGACGATGAAGGCCGCTACATCGAGGCGCGTTTCGGCAACCTCAGCGTGGTGTCGTTCTATATCCCGTCCGGTTCCTCGGGCGAGCTGCGGCAGGGCTTCAAATACGAGGTGATGGAGTGGCTGAAGCCGATCCTGGACGAATGGCTGGCCAGCGGCCGTGACTACGTGCTGTGCGGCGACTGGAACATCGTGCGCAGCGCGCTGGACATCAAGAACTGGAAATCCAACCAGAAAAACTCCGGCTGCATGCCGCAGGAACGCGACTGGATGAACGGTTTCTGCGCCGACCAGGCCGAGCTGACCGATGCGGCCAACGGCCGTGGCTGGGTAGACGCCTACCGCGCGCTGCACCCGGAAGGCCAGGACTACACCTGGTGGAGCAACCGTGGCGCGGCCCGCGCCAACAACGTGGGTTGGCGCATCGATTACCAGTTCGTCACCCCGGGCCTTCGCGAACGCCTGCGCAGCAGCTCGATCTACACCGGCCAGCGCTTCTCCGACCACGCCCCGTTCACTGTGGACTATGACCTGTGAGTGAGGCGGTAGTGGAGGCTCCGCCGGCTGGGCTGCAACGCCTGCGCCGGCTGTTCGTGATCCTGTTGCTTGGTTTTGCCTCCGGCCTGCCCTTGGCACTGACTGGCGGTGCGATGCAGGCTTGGCTGACCGTGGACGGGCTCGACCTGGTCACGCTCGGCTTCCTGTCGCTGATCGGCATTCCGTACACCTTCAAGTTCCTTTGGGCGCCGTTGATCGATCGCTTCGACCTGCCGGTGCTTGGGCGCAGGCGCGGCTGGATCGTGTTGATGCTGTTCGCGTTGGGCGCGGCGCTGACACTGATGAGTACCTTGTCGCCTTCTCGCAACTTGGCGCTGTTTGCGTCCGTGGCGGTGCTGGTGGCCTGTTTATCAGCCACGCTGGATGTGGTGATCGATGCCTACCGCACCGATCTGCTGGCACCGGCCGAGCGCGGCCTGGGCGGGTCGTTGACGGTGCTCGGCTACCGGCTGGCGATGGTGCTGTCCGGTGGCATTACCCTGATCTGGGCCGAGCAATGGCAAAGCTGGCCGCAGGTGTATCGGGTCATGGCGGGGCTGTCGGTAGCGGTCGGCGTGCTGGCGTTGTTGCTGATGCCGAAGCTCCCAGAGCGCTTCAAGGCTCCTGTTTCCAAAGCCGGCGGCGAACTGCGTGGCTTTCTGGCGCTGGTCGCCGGAGTGGCGCTGGGCGCCTGGTTGGCGCATCAGGCACTGGTGCTGATTGGACTGGATCCGGACAGTACCGATCGCTGGGTGCGGCTGGTGTTTGTGGTCACCCAGATCGCCGCCGCCATGTTGTTGGGGCTGGGTGTCACCCGCTGGGTGCGCTTCGAAACCCTCAATGCCTCACTGCGCAGCTATTTCAGCATGCGAGGGGCCGGGGCATTCCTGGCGCTGGTGGTGCTGTACAAGGTGGGCGATGCATTCGCATTGAGCCTGTCCACGCCGTTCCTGCTCAAAGGCATGGGTTTCAGCCAGGCTGAAGTGGGGCTGGCCAACAAGACCATTGGTTTGCTGATGACGATTGTTGGCGCCATCGTCGGTGGGTTCTTCCTGTTGCGGCTGCGCCTGTCGACCGCGGTGATCGGGTTCGGTGTGCTGCAGCTGGTATCCAATCTTGGCTTCTACCTGCTGGCGCGGGAAGGGGCAGGAGCCTGGGGCACGGTGCAGGTGCCTGCGTTCAACCTGCTGATCGTCCATCTGGATCACCCCACCCCGATGGATGGCCTGCTGCTGTTTGCGCTGAGCCTGGACAATTTCGCCGGTGGCATGGGCACGGCGGCGTTTGTCGCGCTGCTCAGCGGCCTGTGTGGCACACGCTTCTCGGCTACCCATTACGCCTTGCTATCGGCATTCGCCACACTCGGGCGGGTATTTGTCGGTCCGTTTGCGGGTGTGCTGGCCGATGCCTATGGCTGGCAGATCTTCTTCCTGGTTTCAGTGGTGGTGGGCCTGCCTGGGTTGCTGATGGCGTGGTGGCTGCGGCGCGAGGTTGATGCCACTACCCAGCTCTCCCACACCGGTTGATCGGTCGCATGGATTGAATCCCCGGATGGTGTCGTTGATGATGCCGTCGGGGGATCCACCGACAACGCGGTGTGGTCGACATGACTGATGTAACTCTGCGGGATATCGACCCGCTGCTGATGGAGCGCATCCGCCGCCTGTCGGTGGCGCGTGGCTGGACCCGCGAAGAAACCTGCCTGGCGTTGCTGGAGCAAGGTTTGTTTGCCAGCGAGCAACACGTGCGCGGCGGCTTCGAGAGCCCTGAAGTGGACGTTCTGTCTGAGGCCATCAAGGCCCTGCAGGCAATGCCCGCCGGCAGCGACATCTAACCCCGTAGTGCCGAGCCACGCTCGGCAGGGGCCTTCCCAACAAAGCCAGCCCTGTAGTGCCGAACCATGCTCGGCAGGGGCATTCCCGACAAAGCCAACCCTGTAGTGCCGAGCCACGCTCGGCAGGGGCATTCCCGACAAAGCCAGCCCCGTAGTGCCGAGCCATGCTCGGCATGGGCATTCCCAACAAAGCCAGCCCTGTAGTGCCGAGCCATGCTCGGCAGGGGCATTCCCGACAAAGCTGACCCTGTAATGCCGAGCCATGCTCGGC